>CANPVY010000001.1 GCA_947581845.1 uncultured bacterium
GCCAGCACGAACAGAGCTGCTGCCCCGTACGGCGAGTCCGCCCACCCCAATACCCAATCGTAGACGGATCGGACCCATCCCTTGCGTCCGGCGGTCCGGCTCGCCGCCGGCCCTGGCGAGCCGTCGGCTATCACTTCGACACCCGGTCGTCTTGGGTCTCCAGCCCTCCGAGCCCATGGAGCGCCACAAACCGCACCTGGGCTATGACCTTGTCTTCCATCGTGTCCTCGCCGGTGCGTACAATCCTGTGGAGCTCTTGCGCCTGGCGGTCCCCTATCGGGATCAGCATCTGGCCGCCAATCCGCAGCTGTTTCAGCAAGGGGCTCGGGATCTCGCGGGCCCCAGCGGTCACGAGTATCGCGTCAAAGGGTGAGTAACGGCGCCAGCCATAGGTGCCGTCAGCAGCGCGGATGATCACGTTCGTGAAGCCGAGCGCCTCGATGCGGGTCCGAGCACGTGCGGCCAGCGCGGGAACGCGCTCGATCGAGAACACCTGCCGGCACAGGGTCGCCAGGAGGGCCGTTTGAAAACCCGAGCCGGTCCCGATCTCCAGCAGTCGCTCGCCACCCTCGAGTCTCAGCGCCTGCAGGTAGAGGGCGTGTGTGCTCGGCCGCGATATCGTCTGGCCGTATCCCAGGGGCAATGCCTCGTCGGCATAGGCCCGCGCCAGGAACACCTCGGGCACGAAGAGATGGCGCGGGACCCTATCGAAGGCATGAAGCACGGTCAGATCGCGAATTCCGGATTCTCGCAGCTGCTCTATCAACCGGCGGCGGCGCTCCTGGTACAGATTCAGATCTCGGGGCTCACTTCCCACTCCCGCATCTCCTCCCCTATGCTGTAGCCGGCAGCGCTCAACGGATCCGCTTGGCTCTCCCCGTCACCGTCCCCGCCACCCTGCGGGCACCGGCAGACATTACTCAATCTTCAGGAGGTTCCTCGAGAATCTCAAGGAGTCGCTGGACACCGTCCTGCAGTCTCCGCACCGCCTGACGGTCGAGCGCCCGACCGGCGACCTCTTCCAGCTGTCCCTCCTCACGCAACTTCTCGAGCTTCCGCCGGGCGCCATCGATCGTGAATTTCTCCTCGTACAGGAGATGCTTGACGAGCTCGATGAGCTTGATCTCACGCGCGCGGTAGACGCGGTTGCCGGCCCGGTTCTTTGTCGGGCTCAGCTCCTTGAACTGGGTCTCCCAGTAGCGTAACACGTGTGGCTTGAGACCGGCCATCTCGCAGACTTCTCCAATGGAGAAGTACTCCCGACGTGCGATGCGTTCACGTCGCATCGGTGCCCCCCCATAACTCGGGTTTAGGCGATCGCAGCATGAGGTCCGCTGTCGCGCGCTTGGGCGACTTGCCCTCGAAAAGGATGTGATGCACCTCCTCAACGATGGGCATCTCCACCTTGTGGGTCCGGGCCAGCTGGCGAGCGGCCTTCGTGGTCCGGACTCCCTCTGCGACCATCCTCATGCTGGCAAGGATCTCCTCCAACGTCTCTCCTCTGCCCAACCGCAACCCGACAGTCCGATTGCGGCTGAGGTCGGAGCTGCAGGTCAGCACCAAATCGCCCAGACCGGCAAGCCCGGCGAATGTCGCGGCCCGCGCGCCCATAGCGAGGCCCAAGCGCGTCATCTCGGCCAAGCCCCGCGTAATCAGGGCAGCACGGCTGTTGCTGCGATACCCGAGACCGTCCGCGATGCCGGCGGCGAGCGCGATCACGTTCTTGAGCGCTCCGGCCAGCTCCACGCCCAGAACGTCCTCGTTCGTGTAGACGCGGAAGCGCTCACTGTTAACGAAATGTTGAGCGTGGTGAGCCACATCCGGATCTCGCGACGCTACGGCGATCGCCGTGGGATCCCCTTCCGCTACCTCACGTGCGAAAGTCGGCCCCGACAACACGGCCGGTGATGGGTAGTCCGGCAGAAGTTCCGCCAGTATCTGGCTGGGCCGGCTCAGGGTGTCCACCTCGATACCCTTGGTGGCCGACAGCACGATGGCCCCCTGCGGCACGTAGTACGCCGCTGCCTTCATCACCTCTCTGAACGCGTGGGACGGCACAACGGCAATCACGACCTCCGCGCCTTCCAGGGCGTCGGCGTGCTCAGTGAACACCTCGACCGCAGCCGGCAGTTCAATCCCGGGGAGATAGAACTCGTTCACACGCCGCTCGCGGATCTGTTCCGCGACAGAGGCCTCGTAGCTCCAGAGACGGACCCGGTGGCCGTGCTCGCTGAGCAGTTTCGCCAGTGTCGTGCCCCAACCACCTGCGCCGATAACCGCTGCTCGACCCATGGTCATGCCTTGTCTAAAGAGCCGCTCGAACCTGACCTCGGCTCGCCGGAACCGCGTGCTGCCCGAAGCTCTGTACCGGCTAGCAGACGCCGAATGTTCGCGCGGTGGGTCCACCACACGAGCCCTGCCAGCGGCAGACTGGCCCAGAACACATAGTCGAAGCGATGCCCCGTGACCCAGACCAGGCCGGGGAGCAGGGTCGCCGCCGATAGGGACGCCAGGGAGGCCACACGCGTCGCTGTAATGACAGCGGCCCAGACCAGGAGCCCAAGACCAGCGGCCGCCGGTGCCAGCGCCACATAGACGCCGCCGCCTGTGGCGACTCCCTTGCCGCCGCGGAAGCCGGTCCAGACCGAAAAGATGTGGCCGAGTATCGCCGCAACTCCGTAAGCGAGGGCGAGCTGCGGAAGCTCGAGGCCGTCCAGCCGGGAGAAGAACCGAGTAGGCAGGAATCCCTTGCCCACATCCACCGCCATGCAGAGAGTGGCACAGAGCGGCCCAGCGGCCCGGTAGAGGTTCGTGGCACCGAGGTTACCGCTTCCCCATTCCCTGAGATCGATCCCCTTTACCCAGCGGGCAAGTAGCCAGCTGCTGGGAATCGAGCCCAGCAAGTAAGCGGCGACTACCAGGAGAATAGCGGTCACTTCCTCCGCACCCGCAGCTTGATTCGGATCGGCGTACCCAGGAAGCCCCAGGCTTCCCGGAACCCCTTGATGAGATAGCGGATGTAACTATCCGGCACGTCCCTCGGATAGTTCGTCCACAACGCGAACACAGGCGGACGTGTTCGAACCTGAGTGGCGTAGAAGAACTTGATGGGCGTTCCCCGCTTCTGCGGTGGTTGCACCGCCTCTGTCAGTCTGTGCAGGCACGTGTTCAACTCGTGCGTCGCCACGCGCTTGGCCCGCTCTGCTCCCACTTGCCAAGCGAGATCGAGTGCCCGCTGAACGCGCTGGCCTGTGGAAGCCGAGATGAAGACGATCGGCACCGCCGATAGAAAGGGCACACGCTTGCGCAGGGCCTTCTCCATCTCGGGAGCTGTCTGTGTGTCCTTCTCGACCAGGTCCCACTTGTTCACGGCAAACACGAGACCGCGGCCGCGATCCCATACCAGGTTGGCGATGCGGAAATCCTGCCCTCCCACGCCCTGGTCGGCATCCGTGATCAGCACACAGACGTCAGCTCGATCGATCGCGCGAAGCGTGCGTACGGTGGCGTAGTATTCGAGCCCGGCATCGACACGGCTCTTCCTCCTGAGGCCGGCCGTATCAATGAAGACGATCCTGCGCCCGTTTCGCTCCAAGGGGGTGTCAACGGCATCGCGCGTCGTGCCTGCTTCCTCGGCCACGACCAGCCGCTCGCTGCCGAGCACTTTGTTGATGAAGCTGGACTTGCCGACGTTGGGGCGGCCGATGACCGCTAATCGGAGCCCCTCTTCAGCCACATCCTCCGGCTCAATCTCGGGCAAACCTTCGACGATGCGATCGAGCAGATCACCGCTTCCCTTCCCACTCGCCGCAGAAAGCGGCCACGGCTCGCCCAAGCCCAGCGCGTAGAACTCGAAGTGCTCAGTCGCGTCAGGCAGGTTGTCGATCTTATTCACGACCAGCAGCGTCGGCGCCTTCCGTGTCCGCAGCAACTCGGCGATGTGTGCGTCCAACGGATGTGGGCCCTCGCGCCCGTC
>CANPVY010000002.1 GCA_947581845.1 uncultured bacterium
CACGCCGTAGATGCCCACGGCGGCGAGCAGCAGGGCGAGGACCGCGAAGGTGCTGAGCAGAGTCGCGGCGAATCGCCGCTCGGCGACTGAGTCCTCGAAGATCTGCTCCATCGTCGTGAACGAGGCCAAGGCGACGTTCGGGTCGAACTCGCGGACGGCGGCCCGGACCGCGCTGGCCACGTTCTCGGGATCCGTGGCGGTGCGCACGGCGACGGCCATGCTGCGCCATGTGACCTGCCGGTGCGGCACGTAGACGACGCCGCGGATCTCGTCACCAGCGCCGAAGTAGCGCACGTTCTCCACGATGCCGACGATCTCGCGGTAGACGTTCTCGTCGCGCCACGAGCGGACGCGCGCCCCCAGCGCATCATCCAGCGAGCCGAACATCATCCGCGCGAACTCGCGGTTCACGATCATGACCGGGACCGAGCCCTCGTCGTCCGCGTCACTGAAGCCGCGACCGGCGATGAGCGGCAGGCCCATCGTGGCGGAGTAGCCGGGGTGGATCACGTCCCAGTTCGCGCGCACCTCCTCACCCGCCGGCGGCTCCGGCCGCCCTTCCGGCAGGTGCGCCCGGAACAGGATGAACCCACCGCCGCCCAGCGGCAGCGCCGACGTCACCGTCGCCGACTCGACGCCGGGTACTGCCTCCAGCCGCTCGCGCAGCCGCGTGTAGGCATCCACCACCGGCCGCCCGCCTTCGTAGCGTGCCGGCGGTAGGGTCAGCTTGAAGGTGAGCATGTTCTCGACCTCGAAGCCGGGGTCGACATCGCGCAGGCCGGCGACGCTGCGCAGCATGAGCCCCGCTCCGGCCAGCAGCACCACCGCCAGCGCCAGCTCGGCGGCGACCAACGCGCCCAGGGTGCGCCGGCCGCGCTGCCCGCGCGTGCTACCGAACGCCGCGTCGGCCAATGCCCGGGCGGGACCGAGGCTCGTCGCCCGCAGCGCCGGCAGCAGGCCGAAGAGCAACGCCGAGGCCAGCGACACGAGGAGCGCGAAGCCGAGCACCGCGGTGTTGAGACCCACCCCCTCGATGCGCGGCACGTCGGCCGGTGCCAGCGAGATCAGTATGCGGATCCCGCCCAGCGAGAGCAGCACGCCCAGCGCGCCGCCGGCCAGCGCCAGCACCAGGCTTTCCACCTGCAGCTGCCGGACCAGCCGCAGGCGGCCGGCGCCGACCGCGGTTCGGATCGCCAGCTCCCGACCGCGCCCCGTCGCCCGCGCCAGCAGCAGGTTCGCCAGGTTCACGCAGCCGATGAGCAGAACGAGGGCCACCGCGCCCAGCATGACCCAGAGGATCGTCCGCGTCTCGTCGCCGATCACCCGCTCGCTCAGCGGGACGAGGTCGGCGGAGATACCTTCACGCAGCTGCGGCCACTCGCTCTCGATGCGCGCCGCGATGGCCTGTAGTTGAGCGCGTGCTTCCTCGATCGTCTGGCCCGGCCGCAGCCGCGCCAGCGCCCCGAACATGTAGTTGTCCCGGTCACGCCAGTTCCTCAGCGCCGCGGGCGATGGACGCAGCGGGACGAATAGCAGGCTCTCCAGGACGGCCAGCTCCGCCGGCATGACGCCGATCACCGTGACCGGCCGGCCGTTCAGGCGCACGGCGCGGCCGGCCACCTCGCGGTCGCCGCCGAACCGGCTCTGCCACAGCCCGTACGACAGGAGCGCCACCAGCGGCGCGCCGGGCCCGTGTTCATCCTCCGCTGGCAGCCGGCCCAGAATCGGTGCGACGCTCAGGGTGGCGAAGTAGTCTTCGCCGAACTGCGTGACGCGAACGCGTTCGGGCTCACCCGACCCGTCGGCCAGGTCGGCCGACGTGATATAATACGCCGCCACGTGTTCGAAGACGCCGGCCTCACGCCAGTCCTCGTAGTCGCCGTAGTTGATCGAGCTCCAGACCAGGCCCTGCGCCGGTTGGGTCGCCAGCGGCACTACGAGTCGCTCCGACCCGGGGAATGGCCAGGGCCGCAGCAGCGTGCCCTCGATGACGCTGAAGACTGTGGTGGTGGCCGCGACGCCGACCCCGATGGTCAGCAAAGCGATGGCCGTGAAGCCGGGACGCTTGCGGAGGAGCCGCAGGCCATGTCGCAGGTCTGGAAGCAGGCCAGTCATAGAACGTTCTCCGTCCTCGGGGAGCAGAGCTTGGCCTCGCGGCGCGCCCGGCGAGGCCTGGAGTGACTTCCACGTGTTGGACAGGCCAGATCGGGCTAGGGTTGGCAGGGCGCAGACGCCACGTTACTCGGACCTCAGCACGTTGATCGGATCGGTCGCCGTGGCTCGCCGGGCGGGCACGTAGCCGGCCAGGAGCCCGACGATGACGAGCAGCACCGCGACCGCGCCGAACGCGAGCGGATCCGCCGGGCTCAGGCCGTACAGCATGCCGCGGATCAGCTGTGCGGCAGCGAACGCGAGCGGGCCGCCGATGGCCAGCCCGATGACGGTCAAGCGCACTCCCTGCCGCAGGACCAGCTTGTGCACGTCGAGCCTGTCCGCGCCAAGGGCGATGCGGATCCCGATCTCACGCGTGCGCTGCGAGACGGCGTACGACAGGACGCCGAACAGGCCGACGGCGGCGAGCAGCAGGCCGACGACACCGAGCGCGCCCGTCGTCGCGGCCGCCGCCCGGTTGGGCAACAGCGAGACGCCGATGACCTGCTCGTAAGGCGCGTTGGTCTGCACTGGCAGGTCGGGATCGAGAGCGAGTGCGATCTCGCGCACCGGCCGGTCGATGCGTGGCGCGCCGGGCAGCGTCCGCACCACCAAAGACGTCATACCCGAGGGCGCTTGCGCGAACGCCCGGTAGATCATCGCACGGGGCTCCTCGCCGAGCGACCCGTATTTCCCGTCGCGCGCGATCCCGACGACGGTGTAGGTCTGGCCGCCGTCGCTGATCTGCTGGCCGAGCGCGCTCTGACCGGGCCACAACTGGCGCGCGGCAGTCTGGTTGATGATGACGACCGGCGGCGCGCCTTCCCTATCGCCAGCGTCGAAGGCGCGGCCGGCGACGATGGCGATTCGCAGCGTCTCGAAGTAGC
>CANPVY010000003.1 GCA_947581845.1 uncultured bacterium
GCGGGATCAAGCGGGTTCTCGATGAGGTCGTGCTCATAGCCGCAGCGGCGGATCTGCGGGTTGTAACCCACACTGCCCCCAAAGTCGATTAGGTCTAACTGGCCGATATCGCTGGCCTCGCTCTCGTGGCTCGAATAGCGGAACCCGACCTGCCAGTCGAGGTTCGGGTAGCGGAGGACGCCGAAGTTCACGAAGAGCTCGGTGCCCCAGAGCTTAATCTCACCGATGTTGGTGAGCTGGCTGCCGATGAACCCGTTGGACGGAATATTCTGGATCGGGACGAGGGCATCCTCGGTCCACTGCCAGTACCTGTTGAAGTCGAAGCTCACCCGGCCGTCGAAGATTGAGCCCTCGAAGCCGATCTCCCACTCTTTGCTCTTCTCCGGGCCCAGGTCCGGGTTGCCCAGGTTGGACGTCGTCACGCCAGGCTCGGCTTCGTCTCCGCCGATCTCCGCCCAGACCCGGTCGGCGTCGAACACCCCGGGCGCCTTACCGGAGTAGCCCAGCGCCGCGCGCAACTTCATCGTCTCCCACCACTCGGGCCAGAATTCCTCCTCCGAGATCAGGTAGGAGCCAGCTGCCTTCGGGTAGGTAGCCCAACCGAAGTCGTCGCCGAACGTGCTGAAGCCGTCCCAGCGGGCGCCTAGCGTCAGGAAGGCCCGGTCCCGCCAGCCGAGCCGCTCCTGCAGGAAGAATCCGCCGCTGGTGACGTCGCGACGGAACTCACTTGCACTCGTTATGGCGCCCGAGTCGATGTCCTTGTCTCCGGGGCCGCCAAAGTCGTCGCCAAACCCGTTGATCCGGCGAATCTTCTCGTCGTAGAGCTGGCCTCCGAACGAGAAGCTGGAACTAAACTCCTCGCCGATCGGCGTCTCCCAGGTCCCGGCGTAGTCCAGGGTGAGGGTCGACACCTGGTAGGTGTCGTTCTCACGGTTGCCCAGCGGCACGCGGAAGAACCCGAACTCCCGTTCCTCAGTGTACTCCGTGCGGGAGTAATCGAGACCGCCGGCCAGCCGGTGGAAGAAGTTCGGCGACGGCGCCCAGCGAGCGGTGACTCCGGTGATGAAGTGGTCCACGTAACTCTTGATCTTCATCTCCAAGACTTTGCTGTCGTCGTGGCCGGGGGTGTAGTCGTGCGTCCCGCGGTACACGTTCAGCAGGAACCCCTCGGCGTTGTCGCCGTCCGGGATCCAGGTGATGTCGCGGTGGGCGTAGGAGTTGTTGAACTGGATGTTCAGGTCATCGCTCGGGTCGAACGAGAAGTTCCCCCGCACGGACCAGTCCTTGCTCCGCTGCGGTGCGATCACGCCCTCCTCGCGAGCCCACTTGCCCGACACGAAGTAGTTCAGCGTCTCCGTGCCGCCGCGTACCGACAGGTCGTACTTCTGCTGGTGCGCGTTCCGCAGCCAGCTGCCGCTCGCCGGACAACCGAGCGAGTCGGCGGTGCAGTCGTTGATGCCCAGGCCCGTGGGGTTGATGTCCTTGTCGGGCCCGATGTGGCCCAGCCAATTCACGCCCTGCTCGACGGTCATGCTCCAGATCGGCCGGCCAGGGGTGCCTCGCTTGGTGAAGATCTGGATCACGCCGGCGCTCGCCTCCGTTCCGTACAGCGTGCTGGCGGCCGGCCCTTTGACGATCTCCACCCGCTCGATGTCCGCCGGGTTGATGTCGTTGAGCCCGGAGGTCGTCTGGCCTGTCTCGTCGGCTTCTGAAGCGCCTACGCTGTATATTCGGACCCCGTCCACGTAGACGAGCGGCTGGTTCCCCATCGCAAACGAGTTGTTGCCGCGCAGGCGAATCTTGGAACCAGCGCCCACCTGCCCCGACACGGTCAGGACAAGGGAGCCGGTGGCGCGGCCCTGTAGCACGTCGTGGATGCTGGTAACCGGCATGTTCTCGATGTCGGCCAGCGTGATCTGCGAGACATCGTGTCCGATCTCGCGCCGGCGCGCCTGACCCGGTGTGCCGGTCACGACGATCCCTTCCATCTCGATGGGCCGTTCCCGGAGTTCGAAGTTCATCGTGACCGCACCGCCCGCCGGGATCGTGATGTCCTCGGTGATGCTGCCGTAACCGATGAGCACGGCGCGGATCCGGTGCGTGCCGGCTGGCACGTTGATCAGGGCGTACTCACCGTCCTCGCGTGTCAGCGTGCCGAGCTCGGTGCCCACGATGAACACCTGGGCAGCTGCCAGCGGCGCGCCGGTGACGGTGTTGGTGACCCGGCCGCTCACGTTTCCGGCCTGTGCCCAGACTGGAGCGGCTGCGGTCACCAGGAAGCCCAGCGCGATCGCCGCGGGCAGCAGCGCCCGGCAACGCCGTCGTGCGAGCCCGAACAAATCTCTCTCTTTCATGGGCTCTCCTTGTTTGAGGCTCAACGTCACACGCACAGTCAGAACACGCAGGGACGCTGTTTCGCCTCAGGCGATGCTGCGTGTGCGAAGAGCCTGTTGCGTTACCTGTTCGACAGCTCCGTCGCGTTGGCGACACGTCGCGCGCTAGCGATGACACACCCCCCTTGCGTCCCCGCTACCTGACGCGTCACCCGCTCCCCTCTTCGTGTATATGAGAATCACGCCATTGCCGGCGCCCGTCCCGTAAAGGGTGGTCGCCGCAGGGCCGGGTAAGATCTCGATGAGCTCGACATCCAGCGGCTCGATGAGGTCCAGGTAGTCGATCCCTCCAGGCTGAGGAAGCCGGAGACCGTCAACAAAGACGAGCGGCTCCTGGGAGCTGAGGTAACTGTTAATACCACGCAGGCCCATCGACGAGGTCGTGCGCGACTGCCAGTCGGCCGTGGAGACCTGCAGACCTGGAACGCGAGTACGGACGATGTCGATGAGGTTTCCGCCGGAAGCATGCCGGAGCACTTGGGCCTCGCTGATCACCACGCACCTCACGCCGGAGATGGATGGCTTCCGGGCAACCGCCTCCTGGGCCTGGGCGAACCGGGAGAGAGGCCCGGCTAGGCCCGGCAGCGTCACCAGCAGACACCACGCCGCAACCCTCGCCGCACCGGAGGCCCGGCAGCGACGCCGATCGAACAGCGAAGCCCTCAGGCGCATAGCAGTTGGTTCCTGCACCAACTCGACCGCTCAGTGGTGGCCGACAAAAGTACCAAACCGGGAGGTGCGGACGCTCCCGGTCTCGTGCCCCAGCCAACTGATTTCGGAATTATTCACCAGAATACCGCCCGCTCGCCGACCTGTCAAGAGACTGGACAAAGCCTGGCATCCCAGGCCTGCTCCTCGGCGTCAGCCCTCACGCTCACCGGCGGCGATGGCCAGGGCGATGGACGCGGCGACCGCCGCATTCTTCTCCAGCAATGCCAGGTTCGCGCGCAATGAACGCCCTTCGGTGTAGTGGGCGACGCGGTCCAGCAGGAAGGGGGTCACAGCGGGCCCGGAGATCCCCTCGGTCTCCAGGTCGGCCAGCGCCCGGGCAACGGCAGCTTTCGCCTCTTCCCGTGCGAGGGCTGTCTCTCTCGGCGGCGGCACGCAGACGAGGAGTGCGCCGGGGGTTCCCAGTGCCCGTGCCGCCCGCCAGAGCTCGACGAGCTCGGCTGTGCTGTCCACTCTGAGATCGAGAGGCAGTCCGCTCTCCGCTGACCAGAAGGCCGGGAACTGGTCTGTCCCGAAGCCGGCGACCAAGACACCCAGCGTCTCG
>CANPVY010000004.1 GCA_947581845.1 uncultured bacterium
CGGCTATTCGATAGTGGTCGGCAGCTGGTAGGCTCGTAGTGACGGGGCGGCGCCGGCCATCGTGACGGCGCCTCCCCTGGGAGGTTGCAACTGTGTACGGCAGACTGATTCGAGCGCTGCTCATGACGGTATTCATCGTCCGAACGATCATCGTCGCCGCACTCATGATCTTTGAGTAGGCGCGACGACCGGACCTATTCGCATAGGCTCGCTATGAAACCACACAATCCATCCGCTCCTATCGGTTGGCGAGCGCTACCGATACGAAGCCGACCGAGGAGCTTCAATATGAAGAATTGTGGTCCATTCGTGGGCGTCGTGATCCGCCTATATGTACCGGCGGTCCTGCTGGCCTGCGACGTCGCCTGTGAATTCGACCCCACTGAACCGACCGCCATCGAGATCAGCCGGATGCAAGGTCTGCAGGGCTTCGAGGCTGCCCTAGACAGCCTGCGGGTCGAGCTGCGTATTCCCGGTATGTCGGCGTCCATCGCCGAAGACGGACAGATCGTCTGGTCCAAGGGCTTCGGCTACGCCGATGCCGAGGACCAGCGACCCGCCACGCCGAACACGCCTTTTCACCTCGCTTCTCTGACCAAGCCGTTCGCGGCGACGATCGTCCTGCAGCTGGTCGAGGAGGGGCTCGTCGGCCTCGATGACCCCGTCAGCCGGTATGGCGTGACCTTGCAGGCCGACGGCGTCATCCGGGTGCGTCATCTGCTCAACCACACATCCGAAGGCATCCCCGGCTCGCATTACAATTACTCCGGCGGCCGCTTCGGCCAGCTCGACCACGTCATCCAGGGCGCGGCCGGTCGTTCGTTCGGGGAATTGCTGATCGACAGGATCCTTCGGCCGCTTCAGTTGAACCGGACCGCGCCGAACCCGAGGCACGCTGACTTCAATCTGACAGGTCTCGACCGCGGCGAGTTCATGGCTCAGATGGCGGCTGGCTACGACCTGAGAGACGGCCGGGTCGTGCCGGCGGCGCACCCGACTTATTTCGGAACGGCTGCCGGACTGGTCGCATCGACGGACGACATGGCCCGATTCTCTATCGCCATCGACGAAGGCCGGTTCCTCGAGCCCGGTACCTGGGACTCGGTCTTCACCCCCGCCGTATCCAACGACGGTGTGACGCTGCCCTACGGCTTCGGGTGGTTCATCTGTGAACACGAAGCTGCCCGACTCCAGTGGCACTACGGCTTGTGGAACAGCAACTCGTCGCTCATCGTCCGGGCACCGGCGAAGAAGCTTACGTTTGTCGTTCTCGCCAACACGAACATGCTGAGCCGCCGTTACGGGCTCGGTCTCGATGCGAACGTCATGCGCTCCGATGTGGCACGACTGTTCGTCGAGTCGTTCGTGCTCGGTAACGAGCCGCCACCCTAGGCCTTGGCTACAGTTTCAGCTACAGTCAGGTCTGATGAGCAGACGGCGGAGTCGTAAGTCGTTGTGAGGTCAGTGGCAGAGGCACGACTCGCACATAGACAGCAACTCAGGGGCTGCATCACGCAGCCCCTTTCCCTTCCTTTGCCCGTACTTCCCGCTGAGTTACGGCACAATGGTGGCACAGTCTTGAGCGACGCGGGCCTGGTCGTGCCCGTGAGGTCGGGTAGAGCTGTTAGTTCTGAACGCTTGGACACGAGGACCATTGGGGTCTATCGACCGCGAAATGAGACAGGAAGCGGCCTTCCACCTGTCGGTAGGTTCCCTCAGTCGTGTTAGAGCTCGACGGTCTGGTTACAGTTTAGCTACAGTCCGACCACAAGGCGAAAAGATCTCTCTGAAGCACGTCGCACAAATCCTGCGACCCCAGCATGACTTGGCCAATCCCTCTGGCAGAGGACTCCACACGAACCTACGTTTCCGGCGTGAACCGGGCCGATCAACCGAGCGACATCCCCGAGGCTCTGCGCGTGGCCCTTCCCAGCCGCTACGAGCTCATCCGGGTTCTGGGACGCGGCGGCATGGCGACCGTCTACCTCGCCACAGACCTGCGGCACGAGCGCTCGGTGGCCGTCAAAGTCCTGCGTCCTGACCTCGCCGCATCGCTGGCCAGCGAGCGATTCCTGAGAGAGATCCGCATCGCGGCACAGCTCAACCACCCGCACATCCTCACGTTGATTGACTCCGGCGCGACCGACGGCTTCCTCTACTACGTCATGCCCTTCGTAGAGGGGTCGCTACGCCAACTCTTGACGCGCCACAAGACCGTCAAAGCCGACCGGGCGTTGGAGGTCACACGAGAAGTAGCCGATGCACTGGGCTACGCTCACGGGCGCGGCATCGTGCACCGCGACATCAAGCCGGAGAACATCTTACTCTCCCAGGGTCACGCCGTGGTGGCGGACTTCGGGATCGCCCGGGCCATTACCACCGCCGGAGGTGAAAACCTCACGCGTACCGGCTTCCCGGTGGGCACACTGGGCTACATGAGCCCGGAGCAGGCCGCCGGCCGCGTCCACCTCGATGAACGGACCGACATCTACAGCCTCGCCTGCGTCTTCTACGAGATGGTGATCGGCGAGACGCCGGGGTTGTGGGTCACCGAAGAGGCCGGAAAGGTCGGGCGCTTCATTGAGGCGCCGCCGCATCATCGCGAGAGGCTAGAGCGCCTGCCCGGCTTCGTCGAGGGGACCCTGGTACACGCGATGCGCCTGCAACCGGAGGACCGTTTCCTCACCGCCGGCGAGTTCGCCCAGGCGCTGGAGGATGCCTTCAGGGGCACGCGCCGCTACAGCGAGGAGCAGGCCCAGGAGATCATCCGGCGCGCCGCCGAGCTGGACGCGCGACCTACCCACGACAGCGCGCTTTCGCTGGGCGGTATCCAGCAGCTAGCCGCCGAGGTCGGCATCCCAGCCGAGCACGTTCGCGAAGCAGCGAGGGGGTTCGCTGAGCCGGAAACGAAAGTCAGCCGGGGCGGTTACTTCGGAGTCACCGGAAAGGTCGACCTAGGACAGGTTATCGACGCAGAGGTGGCGCAACAGGATTACGGGGCCATCCTCGAGGAGATCCGGCACACCATCGGCCAATCGGGCCGGGTCGTCGAGACCTTCGACGATTCACTATCCTGGGAGTTCAAGCCGGGACTCGGAGAATGGACGCGGCGCGTGCAAGTGACGGTGGCGCCCAGGGACGGCAAGACGGCGATCCGCATTGTGGAGCATCCGGGCGCGGAGCAAGAGCTCGTGGTGGCCTCGGTGGCCGGTGGGATCGCTATGGCCGCGGCGGCGGGCGCCGCCGTTCATAGCCTCCTAGGCATGGACATTCCTGGCGCCGTCGTGATCGGCGCCGCGACCTGGGCGGGGCTGTACGCCGCGATGCGAGCCTGGTACCACCGATTCGTCAACAGACGATCCCGCATCCTGTCCGGTTTGCTGGCGCGTCTGTCACGATACGTGACGGGCCCCGAAACTCAGCGACTACCAGCGGGCGACGATCCTGCGTGAAGGCGACTATCATAGTGGCAGGGGGGAGACTCAAACTCCCAACCCACGGATTATGATGCGGCCCACGGCTGGCACCGTTTACTGGAAAAACCAGTACCAGCAACAATAATCACCGATACCTTCCCGCACTGGATAGACCGCGATACGGCTATTTCTCGGTCAAAGTTGGCACACTTTCGAGCACACTTTTCCAGCGAGGTCTCCCACTCTTCGTAGTTCTCCAGCGCGCCTGGAGACGCGCGGGCGGTCGCGGAGGCAAAACGCTGCTATTCAGAGAAGTTCATGCGACGCAGCAGGTCCTCCAAGCGTGGGTCCGAGCCACATCCGTCCGAGAGCTTCCTTTCCCCACACGCTCGCGATGATGGCAGCACCCGCGGTCTCATCACGAGCCACTACGTGTCCCGCGGAGAATGACGGAGCGCTCGCCTACCGCGAAGATTTCCTTGTCCGAGCTCCCCATGATGGCGTGGAGAGTCGCGGTCGTCCCGCTCGTCTGCGTCCTCCACCTGGTGCCGTCGTAGTGGAGGATTGTGCCGACATCCCCAACCGCGAAGACGTCCGTGGCGGAGCTGCCCCAGATGCCGCGAAGATGACGACTCGTCCGGCTCCTCTGTGGACTCCAGCTTGTGCCGTCGTAGTGGACGATCGTGCCGAACTCACCCACCGCGAAGACGTCCGTGGCGGAGCTGCCCCAGATGCCGTGAAGATCGTGCGTCGTCCCGCTCCTCTGTGGGCTCCACCTGCTGCCGTCGTAGTGGTAGACCTCGCCGCCCCAGCCGACCACGAAGACGTCCGTCGGGGAGCTGCCCCACACGGCAGTGAAGTTTAGACTCCCACCGTACATCTGCACGCGCCATGTTATGCCATCGTAGTGGAGAATCGTGCTCTCGAACCCTACCGCGAAGACGTCCGTCGGTGAACTGCCCCAGATGGCGCGAGTTGTCTCAGACGTCCGTTTCTCCTGTGGGCTCCAACTGGTGCCGTCGTAGCGGTGGATGCCGACGCCGCCGAACGGCACACCGCCGCCCACGAAGACGTCCGTCGCTGAGCTGCCCCAGATAGCATTGAGGGCCGCTGCGCCCCCCTCCCTAAAGCGTTCCGGCGCGCTCCAGCTCGCGCCGTCGAACCGACGAATTAGCGCCCCTTCACCCACGGCGAATCCGGTCTGTGTCTCCGGGTCGATCCAAATAGAATAAAGGCTGGGACCCGCTTCTAGGACGGTCCACCTCGTGCCGTCGTAGTGGACGATCGTGCCGGCGTCACCCGCCGCGAAGACGTCCGTCGGGGAACTCCCCCACACACCCCGATAAAAAGTCCGCCACTCAGACGTCCCAGGCTTCGTCTGCCGGCTCCAGCTCGTGCCGTCGTACTGCACTATGCCGAAGTTGCCGACCACGAAGACATCGGTCGGCGAGCTGCCCCACACACCCATGCTCTGAGAGTATTCCCCCAGAACGCTAGTCACTCGGTTCCAGCTCCTGCCGTCGTAGTGGAGGATCCTGCCGTCATCCCCCACCGCGAACACGTCCCTCGGTGAGCTGCCCCAGATGCTGCTAAGCCAGCTACTCGTCCCGCTCGTCTGTTCCCTCCACCTCTTGCCGTCGTAGTGGAGGATCGTGCCGCGAAGGCCCACCGCGAAGACGTCCGTCGGTGAGCTGCCCCAGATGCCGCGAAGATCGTAACTCGTCCCGCTCCTCTGTGGACTCCAGCTGGTGCCGTCGTAGTGAAGGATCGTGCCGTCGTCCCCGACCGCGAAGACATCCGTGGCCGAGCTGCCCCAGACATCGTGCAGCGGTGCCGGCGATGAACTCTCCTGTCGTCCCCAGCCAGTCCCGTCGTAGTGGAGGATCATGCCAGCCCAGGTGAATGCACCTATCTTCACCTGGCCCACTGCGAAGACGTCGGTGGATGAACTGCCCCACACGCCTGAGAGACCTCCCTCTCCCCCGCTCCTCTGTATGCTCCAGCTGGTGCCGTCGTAGTGGAAGATCATGCCACGCGGGCCAAGCACGAAGACATCCGTCGGTGAGCTGCCCCATATCTCGCCTAGCCTGCCCCCTGTCGGTGCGATTCCATCGAGTTCCCACCGGACACTGTCAGCAACGAGCCCAAGCTGGAAGGTGGGAGAGCCCCCCTTGCGGTCGCTGTTGGTGGCCTGGACAGCGGTCACGTGCGTGCCGACTGCCAGGCTGCTCATGTCGAGAGCGAACCTCGTTCGGGGCCCA
Source organism: uncultured bacterium (assembly GCA_947581845.1). Lineage (GTDB taxonomy): Bacteria > Gemmatimonadota > Gemmatimonadetes > Palauibacterales > KS3-K002. The sequence goes on from CANPVY010000004.1 coordinate 5,678, forward strand.
AGCTGGCAATCCTGACTAGAGATCCAGACTACGCTGGGCAGGCCGACGACGGCCGCCTGGTCCTCAGCCCCCAGGGTATTCGCGGCGAACAGACCGACCTCGGCCTGCCTGATCAGCGATCGCGGTGCTTGAGTCGGCTCGTCCGGCGTTGAGCCCGTGAGCACAAGTGTCGCAACGATCAAGACACCGGGGAGCCTCGAACAATACATGATCCCTCCTCACGCTCGTGCACAGGCGTCTAGACTGCAGAAGTGGCCATCTTTCTGGGAAGAAGCAGCTGTATGCTTAACGAGTGCCAGGTATTCGCTGCGGTCATTCCGGCTGGCCGTCGGCTCAGCAGGTGGGCGCAAATCTGGTACTCCCACGGGTGCGTCTCGCAAGGAGTGAGAGAACTTCACACAGCTACGCTAGTCGGAGAGGAGCATATTGGGTTACCGGCAGGATCATATCTTACTCCCGAATCTTGCGCAACTCTGATCGTTGCTTGGCGCACTGAGTCGTCGCGCTTCCACGAGCGAACCCCGGGATCGTACTCTCCCGAAGCCTTCGGATCGGCAATCCGTGGGCCGGCCGAGAGGCCGCACTGCGTTACGGTAGTCCCGCTTCATGTGCCGGTATTGTGCCATCACAAGGGGGAGCTTGGGGGTGCGATGTTTAGAGCGCAGCGGACACTCAGTCCGCTTCGCTCCTCGAAGTCCGCGCGGTCACTGGGCTCTCCCAGGGTGCGTCCGAGATTGTGTCCGCGAGGGTCCCAGGGCGACGATCGAAGGCCCAGCGGCCTTGGAGCAAGGCTTCGGGGGCGCGCTCGGAGGAGATCCTACCGAGTTCTCTCTTTCCCGATGATCGACGGGAAGCACCTTGGCTTTCCACGCCGAGCGTGGTTGAATTCATGTCCGACGATAGCGTTGGATCCTTTCTGCAATTCGGATCGCCTCTGCGCTAATTTTTCAAGGTCGCGATGCTGTCGGTCCCTTCTATTGGCGCTCCATCGAAGGTCTCACCCGACAAAGAGGCTTCCGTGTCACCGCGTTGGATGCCGGTTTCCTGCGTTCGAAAATGGAGCAGCAAATCTAGGTCACCGTCCCCATCGACGTCTTCAAGATGTCCCTGTCGATGTGCTTTCGCTGCACCATCTGGGCCGAACCTGATGGACTCCGGGTCCACGGTCGTCGCATCGAAGGTATCCGTCGTCAGGATCGCCACCGGGATGACGCCTCTACTGCGTGGGTTAATGGGATTCCGATCGCTGCCGGGTTTAATATCAACGCTCACATGGAAGGGCAGGTCGAAGATCGTCCCCACCGGGAGGAAGCTACGCGGCCCGTCGTTGCTGATCTCCATGACGGTTTGCCCTTCGAAATCCTCGAGGCGCACGCCGTAAGCAGAAGGATCTCCGCACTGGTCGGCTACGATCCAGTGCGTCAGTGGCTCCCAAGATCCGGTGCTCTCCCGCATGAATTGGAAATCCCACAGATAGACCTTGAAGAGCCCTGTGAACAGGTAGAACTCCGTACGGAAGTCGATCGGACAATCAGAAAAGATGAAGCGCGCATTGCTCTCCGGCAGGGCGAACGCGACGTTGCAGGTCGTAGGCCCGACGGTCGCCGAGGCGTCCCACTGGCGGTACGTGTCGTCGTCTAGTGAGTCGACGCATTTCCATCCAGTGTTGTCGGACACGAGGCGGCTCCATCCAGTCTTGTCGGACACGAGATCGGGACGACGTGTGATCACGACCTCTGTGGTCGTCTGGTTGAGATTCAGCTGGGAAATCGCGTCGGTCTTCGGAATCGGAAGGTTGTCGATGAGATAGCTCTGCAGCGGGAAGAACGATGGATCGAACGTTTTCGCACCTATTTTCCCCAGGCCCGCATAGTCCGGAATGGCTAACCGAAGACTGGCCTCGCTGCCCACACGCGTCCCGAGGAGCGGCCAGGTAGTGCAGATCGGGTGGTCATAGATCAACCCGAGCGTGTAGAGGTTACTCTCAAGGGAATACGTGCGTTCCGCTCCACGCGTGTAAAGTGGAATGAAGCCGAAAAGGATCTTGAGGCCCAGGCCTGCTTGGTTGTTGTCAGCGACGTGAAACTTGTAGCGCAGCCCCGTGATGTCCTGAGGTCCCAAGCCAGGAGCGAAATACGCTCTGACACCCATATTGCCGTTGCACTGCGCGGCAGCCGAATTGGTGGTGGCATTGGTGCTGAGTTCTGCGGCCCTGTCGGGGTCGGTGGCCTGCTCGCACGCGGCGAACACGAACGCAACGAGCGGTAAAAGCGATAAGCGTTTCACGATGTATGTCCCCCTTTCGGTATTCGGTAAGTCCTGATCGCGCCTTCGAGTTAGGCTGCGTAGGTGGATCTCGTGGTGGTCAGCTGAATGGCACAACGACGGCGGACAACGCCCTCTCGCTACGTGCCGCATCATGTCACAAGAGTCTATTCGGGTAAAATGACTGGCTGTGCGGGACCAGCTTGGCTGGTAGGCAACTCTGTGCGGTACTGCCACGGCCGAGGTCCCCCGTTCTGGCGAGACTCACTTCGCTGCATCCTCAGCCACCTCCCAGGCAGACTTACGATGCCGCAACAGCCAAGAAACTGCAAGAGCAGGCGACAGCCACTTCATTTAGCGTATCGGGCAGGCGGCCAGCAACGAGCAGGGCCCAATCGTACTGGAAGCCCTCCGATCGACAATCCGTGGGGCGGCCGAGAGGCCGCACCGCGTTAGGGTTCTCCGGCCCCATGTGCCGGTATTGTGCCATCACGGGTGGGAGCGTGGGCGTGCGATGCTTGGAGCAGCACGGCGGACGCTCAGTCCGTTCATCCTACGGA
>CANPVY010000005.1 GCA_947581845.1 uncultured bacterium
GCCGCCTGTAGACACGGCGGCGGTCTTCACGGGCTCGAGTGGCGAGCTGGTTTCCGAGGAGGTCGGCGTCTCGAAGGGCGACCTCGATGCGCCGGTGGTCATTGAAGAGTATGCCGATTTCCAGTGCGGCTATTGCGGCATGGTGGCCACGCTCACCATCCCGCAGATCATGGAGGAGTACGTCGAGACCGGCAAAGCCCGCTTCATCTTCTTCGACTATCCACTTGGCCCGGGCGCGCCGGTGCTGGGCGCGGAGGCGGCCCGTTGCGCGGGGGATCAGAACGCCTACTGGCCGATGCACAGGTTGCTCTACACCCGTATGCGCGAATGGGGCAGCAAGCGTGACCCGCGCGGTATCTTCGGCGAGTACGCCGATGGGCTGGGACTCGATAATCGGGCGTTCGAGGAGTGCATTGAGTCGCAGAAGTACCGTGACATCGTGCTGGCCAGCCAGCTGCGGGCACGCCAGCTGGGTCTGAACAGCACGCCCACCTTCTTCATCAATGGGCGCCGCCACACCGGAGCGATGGGCTACGACCAGCTGGCGGCGCTGATCGAGGGGGAGCTCGCGAAGCAGTGAACCGGTGCAGGGCGGTGGCCGTCCTGGCGCTGGTGGGGGCGCTCGACCTGCTCTGGGCCCTGACCGGACGCGAGTCCCCCCGCAGAAGGGGTGGAAGAAGCAAAAAGGGCAAGACCTGCGTCTTGCCCCGTCGAGGCCTCGAGCGCTTCCGAGAATATCAGCTCGGTGCCCAGAAACCCTCCAGTGCCTGTCCATCCGGGGATTGACGGAGCTTCTCGAAGGCACGGTTGCGTATCTGGCGGATTCGCTCTCGTGTCACGCCGAGCAGAGAGCCGATCTCTTCCAGCGTCATCTCTTCACCGTCGTCCAGCCCGTAGTAGAGAACCAGGATCTTCCGTTCACGCTCGGTGAGGTACTTCCTGAACATGTTCTGCAGGAACTGCCGGCGTGCCTGGTACTCGATCTCGTCCTGGATGTCCTCCGTCTCCATCGCCGAGAAGCGTTCCCCGAACGAGGCACTGTCCCGGTCCGTTCGATCGAGCGGTGCATCCAGGCTGAGCTCGGCGGAAGCTACTCGCCGTAGCGCGCGGATCGTCTGCACCGGCTCGCCCATTCGGTCGGCGATCTCCCGATCAGTCGGTGTCCGGCCGAGCTGCTGCGTCAAGGCGGTCTCCGTGCGCGACAGCTTCACCAGATTGGAGTTCTGGTTCAGCGGAATGCGAACGGAACGCGTCTGCTCCGCTAATGCCTGCAACACCGTCTGGCGGATCCACCAGACGGCGTAAGAGATAAACTTCACCCCTTTGTCGGGATCGAACTTCTTGACGGCCTTGAGCAGACCCTCGTTGCCGATGCAGACCAGCTCTGCCAGGTTCAGCCCGCGGCCCTGGTACTTCTTCACGTAGGAGATGACGAACCGCAGGTTCGCCGTCACCAGCCGCTCGGCGGCCCTACGGTCTCCGCTCCGCGCGCGACGCGCGATCTCGCGCTCGGTCGCGGCGTCTTCGATCAAGGGGTACTTCTCGACGTCGTGAAGATACTGGTCGAATGAGTCTAGGGGCTTGGAGCTAAAGAACATGCCCACTCCACACTGACTCTGGGGTTAACCGCTTCCGGAAAAAAATGGCGAGTACCGGGAAGGGCCCTCGCCGAGGATATACCTGCACGCCCGAGCGCCATGCTCCTCGCCAGCCAGCCCGCCGCTAGCGACACCAGTGGCGGAAAAGGACGACCTCAAGACGTAGCTAAGCAAGATTGTACAAAATAAACGACAGTTCCGATTCCGTAAAGCCCGAAGGCAAGGCGAAGATACACCTCGACCCGCCCTAAGTGGTGAGCCTCTGGTGACAACATCTGTTTCTACACCTCTTCGCCCACCCCGGGTTCCCGGTCCCCTGCCCTCCCCAACGCTGCCAGTATGGCAGCCCCGCCCGGCCCGCTCGGGCCCACGCAGAGCGCGTACGGCACGTCCGCTTCGATCTCCACCGTCTCCAGCAGTGCCGCCTCGTCCGCCACGCCCCGACCCCTGCCGAGGTGCACGGCCCGAGCGCGCAACCCGCGTCGGTGCGCGAAGAGCGGCGGTTTGTCCGCCACGACGACCAACCGGCCCCGGATGTACGGCCAACGCGGCCCGAATCGCGCCAGCCCGGCGGGGGCCGAGCGCAGCGAGCTGTCCAGTGGTCCGAGTTCCCGCTTCACTTCCTGCTGCAGCGACTTGCCCAGCTTTCCCGGCCCGACCTCCCAGTGGCGGGAGCGTCCGGGCCGGCTGAGGGCGGAGTAGACGGCCACAAGCACGAGGCTCGCGGCACCCCAGAGACGGGGCGACCAGGGTAGGGGCGCGAGGACCAGTACGGCGCCTGCGGCGGCGGCGATCGGGGGCGCGATCCAGGCGAGCGTACCGAGAGCCGCCGCCAGCGCCAGCTGAAGCGCCGTGAAACCGGGTGCTGCGGGTCTGGGCCCGGCGGTGCGGGCCGCCGTGTGCACCGCCAGCACGGCCATATGGACGAGCAGCGCGATGCCGAGTCCCGTCAGCCCGGCAACCCACTGGGCCGTGTGCGGCCCGCCGGTCAGGGCGGCTGACAGGAAGATCGTCGCGGCCAGCGGTCGAGCGAGGGTATGCAGCGCGTTCCAGAGCAGGTCGGTGAGGCGGCTGCGGGAGATCAGGAGCTCGAGGAGCGCCAGAGCCAGCAGGGTACCCCAGACGTAAGGGGCGGCCAGGCCCACCAGCGGCCCGGGCAGGTCGAGCAGGCCCAGGTAGCTGGCCAGTCCGGGCAGCCCGAGGGCGGCGTAGAGGCTCAGGCCGATCGCTGCCGCGATCGCCAGAAGGCTCAATAGCAGGTCGACTGTGGCGGGACTCACGAGCACCCAACGTGCGCGTCGGGTCGCTGTCGGCGCAAGAGCGGCCCGAAGTCGACTTCAGCTCGCGCTGCCTGGGAGTAGGGAGCGGACTCGTTCCAGGTCGTATTCCCGGACAGCCGGAGGCGGCCAGCG
>CANPVY010000006.1 GCA_947581845.1 uncultured bacterium
CCCGCAAGCACAACGGAAACACGTCCTTGCGAATTGCACGGTTCTGAACTGCCTGGAGGAGCACAAGAAGCGCTGCAACTGCCAGGGCGGCTATGGAGACGAAACGGCTACTGCGGAGAGGCATACGCCCCGTCTACTGCTCAGAAGAACTTCTCATCCAACACAAGGCAATCTACGCTGTCCCCCCGCTTGCTTGTCAAGGTGAAGAGCCACGTGAGCGCCTTGACGACCTACCAGCGGCCGTGTGCGGCCCGCGAGATAGCACGCGCCCTCGGTCGATACACGCCCGAGCTGGCCGATCAGTCGGGGATGAAGCCCGAGTTGAGTTTCCCACGAACTGCTGCACCCTATAACGCCCCTAGCTGCTTGGGGCGCGGGATCTCGAACGGTGAGCCTATGGGCCTCCTGAAACTGAGGCCCGGGATCGTCCTGACATTCCGGCAGAAGCAAAGCGCCGCCCTGAGGGGGCCAGCCGAGGTGGCGCTGAATTGGGTTCTGGATCCAGCTCGGGCTCTCGTGCTGCCAAACCGCTATGAGGGGGTCACCCACGATCTGCTAATTGATGCAGAACCAAGCACCTGTCTCAACAACGCAGTACCCACCCTGCGCGCCCATCTCTTCAATACAACACCGCTCGCATTCTTCCCGGGTATAGCAGGGTCGGCAATCGGTCTCGACGCTGCGGGCGGACGCGAATGCTTGCTGCCTAACCCGTCCCGCCCAGGCGATCATCCTACCCAAACAACCCTTAGCACTGCGCGCTGAGACTGTCGTCGCCCAACCTCTGGACGTGGCAGGTGGATTCACAGCGCGCGGCGAGACTTACAGACGCCGGCTATGCCAGCTATATTTCAGGCTGCAATAGCCCTTCGATGGTAGTCGGCGCTGAGGTCGTTATGAGCGCGCTTGCAGGCCGTGTCTGTAGTACTCCTCGCCTCGCGGGAACACGCCCCTCCCGATCGCTCCTCTACAGCCTGGGTGGTTACCTCCTGCTTCTGCTGCTTGCGGCATGTGAGCACGCGACCACCCTGATCGATCCCACCGCTCCCGCTGACACCACGGTCGACGACGGTACGGTGCAGAAGGCGACCCTCACTGTTACCGTCGCGCTCACGGGGAACGACTCGCTGCTGGCGAGCCTCGTGGGCTGCGAGGGCGGCATCCTGCGGGATGCCGAGGTCACGATCGAGCGTTCCGGCACGCCCGGCAGCCTGCAGTCCGCCACCACGGACGCGGCGGGCAGGGTCCGCTTCGAGCGACTCTTGCCGGGGACCTATGCCGTCTCGGTGATCCGGGTGCTGACGCCGGACGAGGTCGCGCAGTTTCCAGGTGAGGACGCCGACGTGAATGCGTTTGGCGGCGCGGCTCGGATCGGGGTGTCGCCACCCAGCACCGAGATGGTTGTGCAGGCGGTGGCCGGCCGCCGCGGCTCGCTGGTGATCAGCGAGCTGTCCTTGCCGCTTCCCTGGCTACCTGCCGGCTACGAGTATCGTTATGGCCAGTTCATCGAGCTCTACAACAACTCCGACACGACGATCTACCTGGACGGTAAAGTCGTCGTCCGGGGCTTCATTAATGGAGCACGAGGCTCCGCCGCCTCCCCGTGCGATTTGCATGAGCCGTGGCAGAATGACCCCGAGGGGATTTGGACCGACCTCATCGAGGCCTTCCCCGGATCCGGACATACCTACCCGCTCGCCCCTGGAAAGACAGTCGTTGTGGCTGTCGACGCCATCGACCACCGGGAGTTCCACCCGGGGCTCCAGGACCTGTCCCGTGCGGAGTTTGAGTTCATCGGCCCGGCCGATGTCGATAATCCGAGCGCGGCGAACATGCGGACGTTGGGCAAGGAGTTTGGCGGCGGCATTCTGACTCACGGGCTGGATTTTGGCTTGGTAGATGTCGTCACGGTCCTGGCCGAACCCGTCGATGTTGACTCCCTAACCCGAGATAACATTCCGGCTCTCCTGAGCCCTGAACACTGGCGCATCCCTGGGGAGAAGATCCTAGATGTCTTGACCGCGTCGCCCACGCCCGCAATAGAGGCTACCGTACCGTATCCCCCCTGCGCCCGTTATGTGCACGAGAACTTCGACCGCCAGCGCGCGGCCGTGCTGGATCACAAGAAGCTTGACGGCGTGCAGCGCCGCGTGTTCGCCACTCTGCCCGACGGCCGGAAGATCCTCCTGCGCACCAAGACGAGTTCCACTGACTTCGTCGCCCGCTACCCGGCTACGCCCGGCTTCATCCCCGATTGATTCCTGCAGGGACTGCCCTTTTGCGACGCGTTCACGCTGCTCCAGGGCGAGGATGCGAAGCAGCGGAACTCTGGACATAGAGACGGGCAGCTTGTTGACGCCGGCCGATTCCAACACGTGCGATGGCGCCGCCCCGGGTGGCCAGCCCAGACGGCGCTGATCTAGCTTCTGCATCCCGCTCGCGTCACCGCCGGATCAACTCACCGTGAACTAATCGTGCAACGGAACACTACATTATGCAGAAACAGGCAGGCGGATAGCAGATGCCGTCCTTCGCATGCATCTCCTCAATGCAACACGTACGGCATTCGTCTGTCGTTTCACAAGGCTGGCAGTCGGTCTCGACGCTGCGGGCGGACGCGAATACCTGCAGCCCGCCGAACCCCAGCGCAAGGACTACCCCAGCACCGAACGCAACCCGTCCCGCCCAGGCGATCATCCTACGCATACAACCCTCCTGACACCGTATAACCTGTGACTTCTACTTCGACTCCCTGAGTACCCCTGCATTGCTCGATGGCCAGCACCTCCACTCAATAAGCCTCTACTGCACAGCCGTCCGCGCCGGTGGAACAGGTCTCCCATGTGAACATCTATCGGACTGCACGGCTTTGAGAGGCGCGGGGAGCGTGGATCCCTATCAGCTCCCGAACCAAAGGGAGCGCCCAGAGGCTAGCCCATCAGTCGGGGATGAAGCCCGGCGTGGCCGGGTAGCGTGCGACAAAGTCGCGGGAGCTGGTCTTCGTGCGCTGCAGCACCTTCCGCCCGTCCGGCAGCACGGCGAACACGCGCCGCTG
>CANPVY010000007.1 GCA_947581845.1 uncultured bacterium
ATCAGCGGTCCCGAAGCAGGTTCCCAGCCGTCTTCCGCGCAGGCGGCCAGGCAAGCGAGCGCGACCAGCGCGACGTGTATCAGCCCACCAGATCGCCGTTTCATCGTACCGAGAACCTGTAGATCGTGGTGGACTCGTACACCTCGCCCGGCCGGAGCACGGTGGACGGGAACTCCGGATGGTTCGGTGAGTCGGGGAAGTGCTGGGTCTCGAGACAGAAGCCGGTCCGGTGCTGATACGGCACACCGCCTTTCCCGACGTTGCTGCCGTCCAGGAAGTTGCCCGAATAGAACTGCATCCCCGGCTCCGTGGTGTAGACCTCCATGACGCGCCCGCTCGTGGGCTCGTGTGCGCGCGCCACGAGCCTGAGTGAGCCATCGTAGTCGTTCAGCACCCAGTTGTGGTCGTAGCCGCCGGCGAAGCGCAGTTGCTCATAATCGTCGTCGATGCGGGCGCCGATCGCCGTCGCCGTGCGGAAATCCAGCGGGGTGCCCGTCACGTCCCTCAGTTCGCCCGTGGGGATCAGCCCTTCATCCACCGGAGTGAAGCGGTCGGCATTGATCATCAGCTCGTGGCCGAGGATGTCGCCCGAGGCGTGGCCCGCTAGGTTGAAGTAGCTGTGATGCGTCAGGTTGACGACCGTCGGCTTGTCGGTCTCCGCCCGGTACTCGATCCGGAGCTCGTTCCGGTTGGTGAGCGCGTAGGTGATCGTGACCGCCAGGCGGCCCGGGTACCCCTCCTCGCCGTCCTCACTCACGTAGCCCAGCCGCAGGCCGACCTCATCCGCCGCTCGGTAGGGTTCCGCGTCCCAGACGACCTTGTCGAAGCCCTGCAGGCCGCCGTGCAGATGGTTCGGGCCGTTGTTGGTGGCGAGCCGGTACTCGACGCCATCCAGGGTGAATCGGCCCTTCGCGATGCGGTTCCCATAGCGTCCCACGATCGCACCGAAGTACGGCGAGGCTCTGAGATAATCGCTCAGTGAGTCGTAGCCGAGTACGACGTCTTCGAGGTTCCCATCGCGACCGGGTACCAGGAGCCGGGTCACGATGCCACCGTAGTCGCTGATCGCGACTTGGACGCCGTTGGCGTTGCTCAGCGTGTACAGTTGGATCGGGGCTCCGTCGCCGGTCGTACCGAAGGCTTCCTGCTGGTAGGAGAGCATAGCCGGGCGCTCCTCTCGGGCTCCACATCCGATCAGGATCATCAGCGAGATAGCTACTGCTACAACAGAAGACAGAATCGGGTGACTGGCGGACGATCGGGACGAACCCGACGGTCCGCGGAGCTGTCCGGGCTCCCTGCCGCGCGCGGCGCTCATGAGACCTCCCGTTGGCCTGGGCTGGCGATTGAGTTGGGGATGGGAAGACTGCTGGAACCGGGCCAGCTTTTCAAGGGTGCAGGTGGAGATAGGCAACTGCTGGGATTGGCCGACCGTCACCAACAGCACGCGCCGCCAGGTTGTACCTCGTTTAGAGGCCGCGCCTGTATGCGAGCCTCACCAGCAATCCACCAACATCAGGAGAATCCATGCGACTCTCGATCGTAGCCGCGTTGGCGAGCGTGCTACTCACATTGCCGGCAGGCATGTCCCCACAGGTAGTCCTCGCGCAGATCCTCGCCTGACCGGATCATGGGTTCTCAACGAGGAAGAGAGCGATGACGCACGCGCTGGCCTTGAGCGACACTCTTAGATGACGTCCCTATAGCTGCCAACGCGGTCCTAGGACTAGCGACAGCTGGCCGTGGCGAGTAAGCCCTTCTTGAGGTCGGTGAGCGGGGCCGGGTAGTTGCCTGTGAAGCAGGCGTCACAGAAGGGGCCGAACTCCTTCACGGCACCGATCATTCCCTCCAGCGAGAGATAGCCGATCGTGTCGACGCCCAGGTGCTGGCGGACCTCATCGACGCTGAGGTTTGAGGCCAAGAGTTCCTCCCTCGTCGGCATGTCGATCCCGTAGAAGCAGGGGTGGCGGATCGGCGGCGAGGAGATGCGGAAGTGGATCTCCCGGGCGCCCGCGTCGCGCACCAGCGAGACGAGGCCGCGGCTCGTGGTGCCGCGGACCAGCGAGTCGTCCACGATGACCACGCGCTGGCCGTCGATGACCTCGCGGACCGGGTTGTACTTGACCCGCACCTTGAAATCGCGGTCGGCCTGGTCCGGCTGGATGAAGGTGCGGCCGATATAGTGGTTGCGGATGAGCGCCAGCTCCAGCGGGATGCCCGACTCCTCTGAGAAGCCGAGGGCGGCGGAGTTCGAGGAATCCGGGACGGAGAAGACGCAGTCCGCCTCGACCGGATGCTCCCGGGCCAGCTGGCGGCCGAAGGCGCGCCGGGCGGCGTCCACCGAGCAGCCCCAGATGCTGGAGTCGGGCCGCGCGAAGTAGACGAGCTCGAAGATGCAGGCGGCGGGCACCGTGGGCGCGAGCCGCGGCAGCTCCTCGATGCGGCCGTCCTTGATCTTCAACACTTCGCCCGGCTCGATATCGCGGAGATACTCGGCCTCGATCAGGTCGAGCGCGCAGGTCTCCGAGGCGGCTACGATCGCCGGCCCCTTGTGTCCGAGCAGCAGCGGCCTGAAGCCGCGTGAGTCGCGGGCGGCGTAGATCGTGTCGTTGATCAGGATGACCAGGGAGAAGGCGCCCTCGATCTGGCTCAGCGCCTCCAGCACCTGCTGGTCGGGATCGGGCTGCTGGGAGCGGGCGATCAGGTGGATGATCACCTCGGAGTCCATCGTCGACTGGAAGATCGCGCCCTCGCCGACGAGCCGGGCACGCAGTTCGGCGGCGTTCGTCAGGTTGCCGTTGTGGGCCAGTCCGAGCGGCCCCTCGCGGTAGTGGACGAAGGCGGGCTGGGCGTTGAGCAGGTCGGATCCACCCGCGGTGGAATAGCGGACATGGCCGATGGCGGTGCGGCCGCGCAGCTCACGCAGTTGGTTCGGCTTGATCGCCTCGGCAACCAGCCCCATCTGCTTGTGCAGCCGCGCCGTGCCATCGTCGTCGACGGTCAGGATGCCGGCCGATTCCTGTCCGCGATGCTGGAGGGCATGGAGCCCGAGGAAGGTGAGCTCGGCGGCCGCCTCGTGGCCGGAGACGCCGAAGACACCACACTCCTCATGCATTGACCTGTCCAGCACATTCAGGCGCTTGCGCACCGTCTGGCTCACGATTTCACGCCGCATGCTCAACCTGTCTCAAATCGCCGATCTCGAGCACAGATGAAATGATAACAGGCAGGGATACCGGCTTCCAGCCCGAGTAGGGGATGGCAGGATCCGGCCGCACGCCTCGTCGGCTAGCGTGGGCGATGGCC
>CANPVY010000008.1 GCA_947581845.1 uncultured bacterium
ACGTTGATGATTCTGGAGGCCTTTCTCGTTCCGGAGGCGCTTACAGTCGAACCTTCGGGTCCCGATGTCACTGGGATCTACGAGTGTAGCGCCCGCTTTCCGGATGATGAGGTCGCGAACGGCACGGTCGAGATCCGCGGCTCCCCGGCTGGGTACTGGGGTCGGGAGGTCTGGGAGGACGAGAGCGGCCGGATCCTCTATTCCTCCAGTCGTCGCGAGGCGACCGCGCTGATCTCGGTGGACCAGGACGGCCGGCTCTCGCGGACGCGGTTCACGAGCGTCGAACGTAACAGGCTCGTAGGCGAACGGATCCGGGGCGGCAGGAGCGGCGAGGTGAGCTGCAGCCGCCAGTAAGCGTTACCAGGCGAACAGGCACCAGAGCGCGGGCGTCGGGATCTCCCAGATCTCGTCGCCCGCTTCACTTGCACGGACCTGCACGAGCGACGCCGCGCTGGGCCCCCAGGTCGGCGTCGCTCCCGGCGGCACGGCGATCCGCACGAGTGGCTCACCGCTGGCCAGCGCGAGTTCGAGTAAATCCCGTTGACCCTCTTCGAGGTCGGCGGGGCGGTAGAGCAGCGTCGAGCCGTCCGGCGAGAGGCCGAGGAACTCGCCAACCGAGAGCAGCGTGCGGGTGGACCCATTGGGGACGCGGGCACGTGCCACGCGATGAGCTGAGTCGGCCGCCGCGTTCGGCGCCAGGCCGTAGTAGATGAACTCGCCGTCCGGCGACCAGTCGAGCCGGTAGATCATGCCGTCCTCGCGCAGCAGCCGCCGCACGCTTCGGCTCTCCCACTCGACGATGTGGATCTCGCTGGCACCGGCCGCCGTCGTGCTTCGCGGTACGAACGCGACACGTTCGCCGTCGGGCGAAAACGCGAACGCGTTGGCGGCGGTGCGGTAGAGCAGGCGCGGTGGGTCCATCGGTCGGCCGCTCGCCGGGTCGACCTCCACCGTCCAGATGCGCGGCGGCCCGATCGCCGCGATGAACCCGATCCGATTCCCCGACGGCGCCCAGCGCGGCTTGTAGGCGGCCCACATCTTCCGGAACGCGAACGGCGCGCCGCCATCCGCCGGAACGATCCAGAGCACAGGGTCGGGACGCGTCTGCAACGCGGCGAAGAAGCGGCCGTCGGGCGCAGGCGCCACGGCCGGGTGGAGGGGCACGTCCAGCTCGGCGAACCGCCGTGGCCTGGGTCGGACGACGATCGGCGCTGGGTCGGCCCGCTCGACTGCCGTCTGCGCACACAGCTCGCCGGCGCACGCCAGGGCCAGGAGCCCGGCCAGGGGCCGACCGAGTCGGCCGAGCGGGACGCTCAACGGGCGGGCCATTCCCCCAACTGGGCGGCGATCAAAAGGCGGCGATCCCGACGCACCAGTTCCACCGCGACCTCCCGGTCGATGCGCTCCGGCGCCAGCGCTCCCTGCAGGGCGGCCATGCCGGTCAGCGGCTCTCCGTCCAGCGCGACGAGCAGGTCTCCCGGGCGGAACCCGGCCTGGGCCGCGGGCCCGCCGGGCTCGAGTTCGACCACCTCCACGCCGAACCGCTGCTCGCGGGTGAGCAGCCGGGCTTCCCGCGCGTAGAGCGGCCGCTCGCGGCCCGAGATGCCCAGGTAGGCGCGGCGGTAGATGCCGTGCGAGATGAGCGCCGCGAGGATGCGACGCGTCGTATCGTTGACCGGGATCGCGAAGCCGATTCCGGCGCCAGGCCCGATCGCCGCCGTGTTGATCCCGACCACCAGCGCCTGACTCGTGACCAGTGGGCCGCCGGAATTGCCCGGGTTGATCGCCGCATCGGTCTGGATGACGTTGTCGATCAGGCGGCCGGCGACCGTGCGCATCGAGCGACCCAGCGCGGAGATGACGCCGGCCGTGACCGTGGAATGGAAGCCATAGGGGCTGCCGATGGCCAGAACGACCTGGCCTACGCGCAGCTCCGTGGCGTCGCCGAACTCGGCGGCCGGCAGGTCGCGTGCGTTGGCACGCAGGACCGCCAGATCGCTGGCAGCATCGCGGCCCAGGATCTCCGTCTCCGCCTGCTCGCCGTCGGCGAAGGTGACATCGACCCGCCGCGCACGCTCGACCACGTGGTTGTTGGTGACGACCAGGCCGTCGGGCGCGATGATGATGCCCGAGCCGTTGCCGTTGGGCGGGTCCTCCCAGGGGCTGCGGCGCCGTCCCCACACGGAGACGTTGACCACGGCCGGCCGCAAGCGCTCGGCCACGCTGATGACCGCCTCGCTGTAGGCGTCCAGGATCGGGGCACCCTCCGGCTGGGTTCCGATCGGGGACGCATCGCTTCCGCCGCTCGCGGCGAGCGGGCGTACCAGTATGCCAGTACTCATATAGTGCCTGCCTGTGAGTGTCGTTGGTACGCTCTGCTACCCGGCGACATCCGATCAGGTTCACCGGTCGTCGGCGCCCGCGGTCCAGGCGGGCGCCGGGTACGCAATTCAACCCTCCGTGGAGGGAAGCGCAAGCTGTAGCTGCCCCTCTGTTACGGGCCGGTTTTTCCGTATAATGCAGCACCCACTCTATGCGTGTTTCAGCAGGGAGGTCTTATGAGATCAGGCGTCACATCCGTCGCACTCTCTCTTTGTCTCGCACTCTCCGTCGCGACCTCACAGGCACAGGAGGCTGGCCGCCCACTCCGGCCCCTGCACACGTACTCGATCGTCGCCCGTGATGCGGCGACGGGGCAGCTCGGTGTGGCCGTGCAATCGCACTGGTTCTCGGTCGGCTCGATCGTGTCCTGGGCGGAGCCGGGCGTGGGTGCCGTCGCCACCCAGTCGTTCGTCGAAGTCTCCTACGGCCCGCTGGGGCTCGGGCTCATGCGTGCCGGCAAGAGTGCCGAGGGGGCGCTGCGCGCGTTGCTGGCCGCGGACGAGCACACGGCTGTGCGCCAGGTCGCGATGGTCGATGCCCAAGGCGTCGTCGCGGTCCATACGGGCGAGCACGCGGTCATCGAAGCCTGCGATCACAGCGGTGACGGCTATTCCGTGCAGGCCAACCTGATGCTCAACGCCACCGTGTGCGACGCCATGGTCGAAGCCTACGAATCGACCGAGGGCGATCTCGCCGAACGACTGATGGCCGCGCTAGAGGCGG
>CANPVY010000009.1 GCA_947581845.1 uncultured bacterium
GATGCCCACCAAGGCAGAAGTGATGCTCTTGGAGACCGACGCCACATAATGGAGTGTTGTCCGATCGAAACTCCTTTCCACCGGGCTCAGCGTTCCGGGCTCCAGGTCGACTCCGGGCCAATATTCCTCAAAGACCAGTTTCTGATCTTTGACGATCAGAAGGCTGTGAGTCATGTGGTTGTCGGTGTTCGAGAAAAGATCCAGAAGGTTTAACAGTGGCCCCGGATCCATCCCGACTTGTTCCAGGGAGGCCATCTCCCAACCGTCGTTGGTCTGCTGAGGCTTCTCGTAGCCGTTCTCAGGGCCGTTCAGCCAATCACAGGCGAAGGCCAACAACAACAGCAGGACGGACGCAGTCGCACTGAAGCTGCTCTTCCGAATACATGGTCGCATGGGGGCGCACCTCTAGCCGCCTGACGCACAACGCCTGTCAGGGAATCAGAATCAGAACTCCCACCGCGCTCCGAAGGTCGGAAACACTCTCAACAGCGGATTGATAACACGTTCGGCAACAGCACTGCCCTGCGGCGTCATCGACAGCGCGTAGTTGAATGCCTCGACGTTCTGCCGGTTGTACGCGTTGAACACGTCGAAATACACCTCGAGCCGGCCGTTGCCGACGGCGAATAGCTTGGAGACCCTGACGTCGAGCCGGTGGTACTCCGGAAGCCGTTCGCGGTAGATCGGCCCGAACGTCCGATTTAGGAACCGGGAGCCATCGACCGCAGTCATCACTTCGTAGTTCTCGCTCGTGCTGGGCCACCCGGAATGGTACTGCCACGCCCAGCTCAATGACCACGAGGGCGTCGGCCGATACGCCAGCTCCAGCCGTACGGTATGTCTTTGATCGCGGGGGCGCGGCACCCACGCGCCATCGATCTCGTCGTCGGTGCGTGCCAGAGCATAGCTAGCGGACCAGGCGAACCGCCCGCCGACATCCCGTCGCGCCAGTAACTCGATCCCGCGCGCCAGGCCGCGGGTCGGGGCAACGCGAACGCGGTCGTCGTCGCCCTCTTCCCACAGCGCTTCGATGACCGGTACCAGGCTGCGGTACTCGGGTCGTGGATCGGACACCCTGCGCTCATAGGCCTCAACCCGGAAGGACGTGCCGTCGTGCAGCCTGTGCTCCAGCCCGACGATGCGGTGTTCGGCCCGCTGCGACGGATAGAACCGGTCGTCGCCGTCGGCCACGTACAGCTCGGCGAGACCGTGTGAGTGGTGGTAACACCCCCAGGCCGCGCGCAGCGTCGTCCGCGGCGCCACCTCGAGCGCCACGTTCACCCGCGGGCTCAACGTGTTGTCCCCGCTGTGGCTCTGGTGATCGTAGCGCAGGCCGATCTCCGTCGTGAGTCGGTCGGTGAGCCGTATGCGATTCGATTGGAACAGGCCGACCTCCTGCCCGGACGGATTCACAGCCATCCAGACGTTTTGGTAGACTCGCTCCCACGCCGGGGCGGTGGGATCCGTAGTGTTGGGTATCCAGTCCGCTCCCGATCTCCGGTAGTCGTACTCCGCCACTCCGTACCGGAGATCGAACCCCCACTTCACCAACAACCGCTCCGATACCATGAGACCCCAGTTCTGCTTCAGTCCGACGAAGTTGTACGTTGCCCGGTCTTCCACGGACCGGTATTCCACCCTCCTGGTGGCCACGTCGGGACCGTCGTCGTAGTCGACGCCCCTGCGATCGCGCGTCAGCCGGCCGGCCGAGATGGTGGTCTGAGCAGACAGTGTGTTCGTGAAGTGGGCTTTCCAGTTCATCCAGACGTAGCTCGACGCCCATTGACTGTGGACATCGGTGCCGTCTTCCTCGACGACGGCGAAATCGTCACCGGCGTGGAGCACGTGTCCCGAGAGCAGGTGCCCCGGGCCAAGCTGGTATTGCACCTTGCCGAACCCGTCGTAGTAGGTCGGCTCCGCCCCGTTGGCCTCGTCGAGGATCTTCAAGGTGGGTCCCAGGAAGCCGTAGCGCGCCGACGCCAACCACGTTCCCCGGCCGCCGGCGAAGCTACCTTCACTCTTGCCGGTCAGATTCATCAGGCTGAACCCGATTGTCGTCCTGGTGCGGTCCGGCGGCGGCGTCGTAGTGTGCATAGCGAATACGCCTGCCATCTTGTCGCCGTATTCGGCCGTGAAGCCGCCGGTGATCAGCTCGATGTCGCTCACACACTCCACGTCGACGATGCTGAGAGACCCGTCCCAGTCCTTGAGATGGAACGGTTCGAACAACTCGAGGCCGTCCAACTGTACCAGCACCTGATCGTTCGGTGCTCCGCGAACGTCGATCTTCGCGGTGATGTCGTGCGTGGCCACCCCCGGAAGCCGGTCGATGGCGCGAAAGACGTCATCGGCCATGCGCGGCAGCGCGTTCACATAGTCCCGGCTCAACGTCTGCTCGGCGACCAGGCTCGCGTCCTTCAGGATCCCAAACGTGCCTGGTGTCACGACCAACTCGTCGAGCGTGATCGGGGCCGGATCCAGCACGACGGTCACCGATATCGTATCTCCGTGCCCAATGCGAATGTCACGCAGTCGTTGCGGCGCAAAGGCCAGTGCCCTCACGAGCAAGTCGTACGAGCCGGGCGCGAGCCTGAGGCGGAACCGCCCCTGGGCGTCCGTGCCTACTTCCCCCAGCCGGCCGATCACCTGGATCTGCGCCCCGGCGATGGGTTGGCCCTCGGGGCTCGCCCGCACGTCGCCGATCAGCAGGCCCGTCTGCTGAGTGTCTGTTCGGGCGGGCAGACCTGAGGTCGGGGTGGGCGGTCCCAACACCACGCGATGCACGGTCTCGACGTAGACGAGTCCGGTGCCGGCGAGCAGGGAATCCAGGGCTGCCCGCACCGTCACCTCCTCGCAATCGCAGCTCACCCGGTCATGACTACGGAGGACGTCGGGACTGAACGCGAACGGCACGCCGGATCGCTGAGACAACTGCCGAAGGGCCGTCTCCAACGCGACGTCTCTTATCGCGAGCCGGGCCGGGCGATTCAGGAATCCCGCACGCTCAGCTTGAGGCGCCTGCGCCCCGACCGCCGGCGGGCACAGCGCGAGCAGACAGACGACGATCCCATACCTGGTCGTCATCGCACGACCTCGATTGTGTTGCCCACGGTGCACCGCGCGCCGACGACCTGACAGAGCGTGGTGACGACTTCCTCAAGGGACTCGCTCTCGAACCAGGCAGTGACAGACCGGTCGGCCAGC
>CANPVY010000010.1 GCA_947581845.1 uncultured bacterium
GGCCGCTAGGCGCAGATCGCGAACGACTTCCAGTGCCAGCTTGAGGTCATGGAGGCCGAACGGGGTGGGCTCGGTGACCAGCAGTACGAAGTCCGCGTCTCGCACGGTCTCCACCATAGGGCATGAGGTCCCAGGCGCGGCGTCCACGATCGTGAGTTGATCCGGCTGCGGCCTGGCCCAGGCCTTGAGCTGGCGGATCACCGGAACCGGCATCGGCTCGCTGACGTTCAGCACGCCGTGTGCGAAATGGAGTCCGTCGGCGGGTCCCGCCTCCAGGAGGCCCATGACCCTCGGGACTTCGCTGATCGCGTCCTCCGAGCAGATCAGGCTGCAGCTGCCACAACCGTGACACAGCTCGGGAAACAGGAGGACCCTCTCGCCGAGGACGGCCAGGGCGTTGAACATGCAGACCTCGGCGCATTCGCCGCACCCCGTACAGCGCCCTTCGTCGACCCTGGGGACCAGGATGCTGGCCTGCTCTCTTCTCTCGATGGTCGGATGTAGAAAGAGGTGGGCGTCGGGCGCTTCCACATCACAGTCCAGGAGAAGAGGCGGGTGCCGCTGATCGCGCTTCCAGGCGGCATCCGTCAGCAGACTCAGCGCCAGGCTGACGGCGACGGTGGTCTTGCCCGTCCCACCCTTTCCGCTGGCGACGGCGATCCTCATGGTCGGCTGCGGCCGCCTATCTCCGCCGAGGCGGGTCGGCAGCAGGGAGTTCTCCGGCCCTGAATCGCTCCATCGCTTCCCTGGCAGTCCTGCATGACCCGTATCGATACATGGCGATGCCGGCGGCTTCCAGAGCCTGATACGCCTTGGGGCCGAAATCTCCGCTGCAGACGGCGTGCGCTCCCCTCTGGGCGACGAACTCCGCGGCCTGGATTCCTGCTCCGCCCGGCGCTTCGCGGGCGGGGTTCGCCAGGGCCTCCCAAGCCATGGTCTCGGGCTCAACCAGCAGGATGAAGTCCGCTCGGCCAAACCGAGGATCGACCTCGGCGTCGAGGTCGGGCGTAGCAACCGTTAAGGCGATCCTGTGCATTGCCGTAGCGAATCCCCAGTTCTCGATGGAGAAGGATGACCAGGACCACCCTGGCCCCGCAGCCCTACTCCCGGATCATCTTGGAGCCGCACTTCGGGCAAGAGATGTCAAGACAGCGTTTGCCCGCTTCGTGCTTGATCCGGTGCCCACACTCGGGACAGACGCAGTATCCACCCGGGCCGGCGCCCGCCTTGTTGCCACCGCCCCGCCCACGCCTGCCTCGGCCTTTCCCCCCTCTCCGAGCTGGCCCTCGACCGGACATTACTCGACTCCTTCCTCTGTAAAACGGGTGTCTGCCTTCGCCTCCCGCATCCGCGTCAGCCCTTCGGTTCCAGTTGGAAAGCAGGTCGAGCCACTCAGTGGAGCAGGTGCCACTGGTCCTCGATGCGCCCCTCGATGTACGCTTGGACCGCCTCATCGATGTCCTCGATATCCGTCACGATCGGGCGGATGCCTCGCTGGCGCAGGCTCTCGTACGCCCCATAGCCCATCCCGCCACACAGCAGCGCCTCGCAGTCCTGAATCGCCTCGGCCATGCGGGCGTGCCGATGCGCCGCCCGCGGCCCCATGCCATGCGGCGCGTCCGACTGGTGGGGGTCATGTGACTCATGGGTGAAGTGTGCGTGGCCCAGCTTCTCCCGCAGCTCGCGGTCCACGATCTCGTCACCCTCGACCGTTATCACCAGGTAGTGCGCGGCGCGACCAAAGTGCTTGCTTATGGTCTGGCCGTCGTCAGTGATCGCGGCGATCTTCATCGGCTCTTCCTGAGTGCGCTGAGTAAGCGGTTGAGCGGCTACGAGGTCACCGTCATCAGATGCCGCTGTTGGCTGACCTTCATGTCTTCCTCAGATGCCTGAATGACCAGCAGAACTACCGTCTTCTCCAGGCCGGTGTTCCTGCACATGTGTGGCTGCGGAGCCAGAAAGAGCAGGCTGTCCCCCGCTTCCAGCCGATGCCATTCCTCGTTCACCAGATATTCAACCTCACCCTCCACGCAGTATACGAACTCCTCGCCCTCATGCGTGATGGGCTCGTCGCCTCCCGCGGCGCCCGGCAGCAGCGTCATGAGGAACGGTTCCAGTCGCTGACCCTGCAACCCCGTACCCAGACTCTCGATCAGCACACCCTCGCCCCGCGAGCGCAGGCGAAGGTGCTTCCTCACCAGGATGGTCGAGAGTTCCGGCTCGGCCTCGAAGAAGTCCGTGATGAGTACGCCGAGCGCCCTGGCCAACCGGTGGAGCGAGGACACGGTGGGGGAGCTCTCCCCCCGTTCAATGCGGCTGATGGCGTTTGCCGACAGGCCACACCGCTCGGCCAGGGCCCGCAAGGAGAAGCCGCGTCCCTGACGCAGCTCGCGCAGCCGTGTGCCGATATTGGGCTGTTCCCGCGCGTTCATGGTCCCGCCGCCCTCCTCTAAGCAAAAGCGACCTCGGCAAGATACACCACAATATAGCACGGACACAACATTTTAGGGAGCATTGTAGATATTTAGTTGACACATGTATTAGTATACTGTTAAGCTGGAGCACGGTCCACGTTGCTGCCGGGTCGTCGAGCCGGACGGCGCGACTCGCAGCCCGACACGCGCATTGAGCGAGAGGTTGGCCATGGAGCCGAGAAGCGGAGCGGAGGCGGATTCCGGAGGCGGAGAGCGGGGCGCAGCGCGGCAGCCATCGGAGTCCGCTATATATGGAGCCCTGGCCCGGGTGGAGCATCCGGAGGTCAAGGGACACAACCTGGTGGAGCTCGGGATGATCCCCGAGGTTCGAACGGAGGGCGAGCGTGGGCACGTGACCCTGGCCCTGCCGTACGCGAACGTGCCGATCAGGGATGAGCTCGTTCGCCGGGTCCACCAGGCGGTTCAGCACCTCGTACCGGGGCTGTCCGTCGAGGTCGAGGTGGTCGAGATGGATGAAGGACAGCGAGCCGCCTTTCTGGAGGTCACCCGGCGTTACAGGGAGGCGGCATCGCGACGGCGTCGAGTCCGACATGTGCTCGCCGTGATGAGCGGGAAGGGAGGCGTCGGCAAATCCTCGGTAGCCGGTCTGTTGGCCCGTGCGCTACGACGCCGGGGCTTGAAAGTGGGTGTCCTGGATGCGGACATCACCGGGCCGAGTATTCCCAAGCTGTTCGGCGTACGTGACGTGCCGGAGGGTGCTGAAGAGGGCGTCGTGCCGCC
>CANPVY010000011.1 GCA_947581845.1 uncultured bacterium
CGCGGCGTCGGCAGCTGATGTGCGCTGCGCAAGTTTGACGGTGGCTATGTTCCGGCGGCTGATTCTCCTCTTCATTCTGGTACCGATCGCGGAGCTTGCCCTGCTCATCCAGCTCGGCAGCTGGATCGGGCTGTGGCCGACGCTGGGCTTGATCGTGCTGACCGGCGTCCTGGGAGCGGCGCTGGCCAGTCGAGAGGGGCTGCGCGCCTGGCACGCGTTCCAGAAGGATCTGTCAGAGGGTCGGATCCCCGGTCGCCCGATTTTGGACGGTCTGTCGATCTTTGCCGGTGGTGCGTTGCTGCTGACCCCCGGGTTGATGACCGACCTCCTGGGGTTCACGCTGCTGTGGCGTCCGACCCGTCGCTGGTTGCAGGGCCGCGTGGTCAAGCGGCTGGGCAGCTGGGTGGAGAGGGGGCAGATCCAGATTCGGGCATCCGCCGATTGGCGCGAGCGAAGCACGGGCCCGGAGGCAGCACGGAGCGAGCGGCCTGCCGGGCGCGAGATCGAGCACCCGGAGCGGCGTCAGTGACGGCTTAGAGCGGAGGACAGGGGCAATCCATGCGTTGGCTTCTGAGGCGCTATCTGCCGGATTGGGGACCGATCGCTCTGCGTTTCGCGCTGGGCACGGTGTTCATGGCACACGGTTGGGCCAAGCTTAGCGGGCCAGTGGGCACGTCCGAGGGTTTCAATATCGAGCGTTGGGGCTGGGCGTATCCCGTGCTCTGGGCCTGGCTGGTGGCCCTCGTCGAGTTCTTCGGCGGGCTGCTGATCATCGTCGGGTTGTTCACACGCATCGCTGCGGCGCTCATCGCCTGCGTCATGTTAGTGGCCATCCTCAAGTTGAAGCTGAGCCGTGGCTTCGTGGGCGGGTTCGAGTTCGAGTTCGCCTTGCTGATGATCGCGTTTTCGCTCGTCTTGACGGGCGGCGGCCGCTTGTCTGTGGATCGTGACGTGCTGGGATGGGGAGTACCGACCCCGGAGGTGGGTGGTGGCGCTGCTGATGAGTAGACCCTGGGGTGATTGACATTCACGCTCACGACTACGACGGTGGCTTGGTGGGCGCGACACGGAGGGCCCCTCTGACAGCGGGTCTGCAACCTCGCAAGCGGGCCGTTCGTAAGGTACAGATGGACGAATCTCAGGTCGGGCACTGCCCCAACGTCTGCACCGGCTGCGCCGAGCCGTGAGCATATGACCGAACGTGGGAGCTGACATGGCATTTCAAGTCTTTCGCGACCTGGTCAGACGGCGAGTCCCTCAGATCCTGGGCCTCTACCTGGGAGGTTCCTGGGTCGTGATCGAGTTCGTCGGCATGTTGGTGGACCGCTACTCTCTGTCCCCCCACCTGGTTTCTCTGAGTCTGGTGGTCCTGGGGTCGCTGATCCCGACTGTTGTGTTGTTGGCCTATTTCCACGGCATGCCGGGCCCGAACGAGTGGGCTGTGGCCGAGAAGATCGGCATACCGGTGAATCTGTTGGCCGCAGCGGCACTGGTAGCCTTCCTCTACTCGGGCAAGCCCTTGGGGGCGGCGACGACGACGCTGATCCTGGAGAACGAAGCGGGCGACACCGTCGAGCGCGTCGTGCCGAGGACCGAGTTCCGCAAGAAGCTCATCGTTTACAACTTCGAGAACGAGACAGGCGACTCGACGCTGAACTGGCTGGGATACGGCGTGATGATTGGCCTGTTGCTCGATCTAGATCAAGATCTCTACGTGCGAGTGGGCGATCCGGATGCAGTGCTGGAGAGGCTGGAGAGGGCGGGCTATCCGGAGGGTGTTGGCGCGCCGTTGACGCTACAGGCCAGCATCGCCAATGAGATTCATCAGGACTTCTTCGTCGTTGGGAACGTCAACGAACGGAATGACGAGTTCGCGGTTACAGCCTCGCTCTATGAGACACGACGCCAACGCCTGCTGGCCGAAAACAGCTTTGTGGGGAGTGACGTTCTCGACCTAGTGGACCAGATCTCCGTTCAGCTGAGGCAGGACCTGGGTATCTCGGAGCGGCACATAGAGGAGACGAGCGATCTGAGGATCGCCGATATCCTGACCGACTCTCCGGAGGCCTTCAGACTCCAGGTTCTCGGCTACCGCGAGATCCTGGTCACAGGTGATTGGGAGGCTGCGAAAGGCTACTTGGAGCGTGCGGTCGCAGCGGACCCGACCGCGGCGTTCGCGCAGTTCCAGCTCTCGATCTGCTACATCGTGTTGAACGAGAGGGAGAAAGCGGACAGCGCGGGGCGGCAGGCCATGCGGCACATCTACAGGGTGCCGGAGCGGACGCAGTTCTATTTCAAGTACCATTACTACAGCACCATCGAGTTGGACGCTGCGAAGCGATTCGCGGTCGCCAAGATGACCGTCGAATTGTTCCCCGAGGACATGGATGCTCACGCGCAGCTGGCGCGGGAATACGGCCATCGTGGTCAGACGGTGGATATGATTGCCGAGTACCAGCGGATCCTTGAGCTCGACCCTTCGCAATACGACTACCTCAGGGAGATCGGCTACGCCTACAGGTCGCAAGCGCAGTTCGAGCAGGCGCTGGAGTGCTTCCAGCGATACGCCGAGGCCGTTCCCAACGACTACTCATCATTCCAGGCGATGGGCTTGGTCCGGGCCGCGATGGGCGATTACGAGCGTGCAAGGTCCGATTTCGAGCGCGCCCTCATCCTCGACCCGGACAACGTCGAGGTCATGAACTGGTTGGCGACGGTGGCGTTCAACCAGGGACGGTTCGACGAGTCGCTGGCGCAACACGAGCAGGCGTTGGCGGCCACCAGGACCCCGCAAGAACGCGCCTCGGCGTACAGGTCGCTGAGCCGTCACCACGAGACGGTAGGACAGCTGGACAAGGCTATCGAGTACAGGGAGTTGGGGTGGGCGGAGGGCGAGCGGTTCCTGCCGCCCAGCGTCGTGCTTGCCCAGTGGGCACTCCGGGGTCTTGGTCTGTACGTCCAGGCCGGCCGTGAAGACGTCGCCTTCGAGATCATCCGCAGGGCCGAGAACGAGCTGGTATCGCCCTTGAACGCCGCGATTCCTTTCGGCTACCTCGAAGTCTATCTGGAACTCGAGGATGCGGATCGGGCTGAGGAAGCACTGGAGCAGTTGGAAGCCCAGACGGAGGAGATGGGGGAGGGTGCGCTCCGAGACTATCTGTTCGCGACCCGCGGGAAGATCCACGAGTTGAGGGGCGAGTACGAGCAGGCGATCGAGAGCTATCAGCAGGCACTGACGCTCGCCCCCACGGACATCACCCGTCACCGCGCGCTCGGTCGCTGCTATCGGCTACGGGGACAGC
>CANPVY010000012.1 GCA_947581845.1 uncultured bacterium
ACTCCGGCTCCCCACGTCCCAGCCCCTGCATGACCTCGATCAGCCGCTGCGCTTCGCCGACGGGCACCGTCTCGTCCTCGCTGCCGTGATGTACCTGCACCTGCGGTAGCCGTTGGGCGAAGTAGACGGGCGAGCGGCGGACCAGCTCGGGCCGTACGTCCTCGATGGTGAGCTCGCCGTTCTTGAGCGGCTGGATGAAGGCGCTATCGAGGTAGGCGAGGCCGGGCAGGTCGCGCGGGCTGCCGCGCAGCGCCTCCTCCACGACCTCCTGAACGAAGGGGCCTAAGAAGTCCGTCGGCCCGAAGAATTCGACGACCGGATCGATCCGCGCGTCGCGCTCCGCCATTAGCAGGGCCACGCAGGCCCCACGGCTGAAGCCGACGACGGCGATGCGCCCGGGATCGGCCTCGGGCGTGGTCGCGAGGACCACGTTGAGCAGGGCGAGGGCATCGTCCACGTCGAGGTCCCAGGGGCTCGGCGGACCCTCGGACAGGTACTCCACGCCGTCGAAGACCAGGGGCTCGGAGCGGAAAGCGGGCGCAGCGAGGACGAACTCCGCCGCGAGGTCACCCAGGATGACAGGCAGCAGGGACAAGAGCTCATCCACATCCACGCCGCCGTCGCCGCCGTGGGTGTAGACGAGCACGGGCAAGCTGCCGGCGGCCGCGCCGTCGGGGACCAGGATGGCGCCGTAGTGTGTGACTCCGCCGACGTCGTGGGACACGATGCGCAGCGTCGCGGACGTGCCTCCGATGGCTTCGGTGGACGTTACGACCTCCTGAACGTTCTGCGCCGACACATCGCGGTTCTCCCACTCGCCTGCGACAGCGCTGACCTCGGCCTGACTCGGCTCGGCGAACAGCAGGTCCAGATCGACGCCCTCGACGATGCGGTCGCCGGGCCCTGCTGCATCGTCGCAGGCTGAAGCAAGGACGAGCAGCGAGAGCAGAAACGGTAGCGCGACGAGCTTGCGTGGTCTCATGATTCCTACTTTCGCTGATGGACATGCCAACAATAGCTCGCTTGATGATCCTGTGACAGTGCGCACCTAGGATGCGGGGTCCAGAGTCATCGGCAGAGACACGAGCGAGACAGCTGTGACTTGATCGAGCGCCGTCCTCCCAGGGCTCGACCCCTGGCCGTCGCCGCACTTGCGCTAGTCGTTGGACTCCTCGCCGGGCTCGCCGGAGCGACCCCGTTCCCGGTCTGGGCGGCTGCGCTGGCCATGCCGGTCGTCGCGCTGGCTGCGCTGTGGCTTGACAGCCGTGACGTGCTCATCGCCGCCGCGCTGCTGGGCATCCTGACAGGTGGGGCGCTGATCGGGGAGCGGGCACGCGAGACCGCGAGACGCGATTGCCGAACGACCTGGGGGGCCGGCGCGCGAGTGCGCCTCGCCGGAATCGCGCTCGGCTACCTGCCGGCCGGCGAGCAGGGGAGCGTGCGGCTGCGGCCGGCTTCCGCGCCGCCGGCTGCGGCCTGTGTCTGGGCAGGCCCGCTGCGCGTCTACGCCGACGGCCCGGTCCGGCCCGGCGGTCTGTACGAGGTGAGCGGCTCGTGGCAGCCGGCACGCACGCCGGGTCGCGGGCTGCGTCCGCCCGAGCGACGCGGCTGGGTCGTGGCTCAGCAGTTCTCGCTCGTCGGGCCTCCCAGGGCTGCGGTGCACCCCTTTTTGGCGGCGCGCGGGGCGCTGGCCGGGAGGCTCTGGCGCGCCTATCCACGCCGCTGGGCCCCGCTAGCCCAGGCGCTGGTGCTGGGCCAGCGGGAGACGCTGAGCCCCGAGGTCACGCGACGTATCGCGCGGGCCGGTTTGGCGCATCTGCTGGCGATCTCTGGCCTGCACGTCGGGATGCTCGCCGCGGCGATCTTCGGTCTGGCTCGTGTCGCCCGGCTGCGCGCCGAACGTGCCCATCTCGTGACCATCGGCCTCACCTGGGCGTACGTGCTCCTGATCGGTGCCCCGGCGTCCGCCGTGCGCGCTGCGCTGATGGTGCTGTTCTGGGGGCTGGCGCGGTTCGCCGGACGCGCTTCGTCGCCCTTCGACGTTCTCGGTCTGGCAGCGCTGCTGCTGTTGCTCGCGCGGCCATGGGACGTGGCGCAGCCGGGATTCCAGTTGTCCTTCGCCGGCGCGGCTGCGGTCGGCTACGCGCATACCGAGGCACGCCGCTCAGCCTGGCTGCGAATACGGGCCACCGCGGTGCGAGCCGCCGTTCTCAGCATCCTCACGAGCAGCGCGGCGGTGCTCCTCACTGCGCCCATCACCGCGATCCATTTCGGCCGGGTGGCGCCCGCGGCGATCCTGGGCAACCTGGCGGCGATCCCGCTGCTCAGCCTAGCGATGCCGGCGTTGTTCTGTTCCGCCGTGCTGTCGCCTTGGCCGTGGGCGGCGAGCTGGCCGGCGGGGGCCGCGGTCGTTCTGCTGCGGACGCTCGATGGCCTGGCGAAGCTGTTGAGCGGCGTGCGCTGGGCTTCATTCGATGTCGCGTCCCCGGGGTTGCTGGCGGCGCTGGCCTACATGCTGCTGCTCGTGCTCGCCGTGCACGCGCTTCACGGCGCCTGGCAGCGGCGACGCTTCATCCTGGCCTTGGGCGCCGTCGCAGCGGGCGCCATCGTCGGGCCGACGATCGACGCGCGGCTGGCGCCGGAGCATCTTGCCGTCTACGTGTTGGACATAGGGCAAGGGGACGCGATTGCCATCGCGACGCCGCACCGGCACTGGCTGCTGGTCGACGCCGGCCCGAGATCCGAGCGCTTCGATGCCGGTGAGCGCCGTGTGCTCCCGTTCCTGCGGGAGCAGGGCGTACGCCGCCTGGAGGCCTGGCTGCCGAGTCATGCGGATATGGACCACGTGGGCGGCGGCCCGGCGGTCCTGGACGCGCTGGCGGTCGAGCGTGTAATCGGCTCGGGATCGGTCACCGGGCAGGCCGGCCAAGTCGCGGTACTACAGCAGCTCGCCGAGGGATCCGCGCGTTGGCTGCGGGCCACGGCCGGTGCGAGCTTCGGCTTGGACGGCGTCGAGCTCAGCTTCCTGCATCCGGACAGCGTCGCGCTGCGCGTGCACGCCGGCTCAGCCAACGAGTTGAGTGTCGTCTTCCTGCTCGAGTTCGGCGCCTTCCGCATGCTGTTCACGGGCGATGCCCCGGCGAGCGTCGAGGACCAGCTGAGCATGCAGCACGGGCGCGACCTGGAAGCGCAGGTCCTAAAGGTCTCGCATCACGGCAGCAGCACCTCGACCTCGCAGCTCCTGCTCGCCACGGTGCAGCCGCAGCTGGCCGTGATTTCGGTCGGCCGAGTGAACCGCTACGGTCACCCGGCGCCGCTGGTACTCGCCCGCTTGGCCGCACACGGCGTCGAAGTGCGGCGGACCGACCGCGAGGGGACGCTGGTGATCGAGGCGGCACGCGACGGGTCCTGGCGGGTGCGCTCGGGCGCCGAGGGCTTCTGAGCTTGGGCG
>CANPVY010000013.1 GCA_947581845.1 uncultured bacterium
GGGTGTGTGCTGTACGAGATGCTGGTGGGTGAGCCGCCGTACACGGGTCCGACGGGGATGGCGGTGCTGGCGAAGCGGTTGAGCGATCCGGTGCCGAGGGCGCGGCGGCTGCGGGCGGCGATTCCGGCGTCGATGGACGCGGCGCTGCTGCGGGCGCTGGCGAAGGAGCGTGCCGACCGGTTCGGGAGTGCGCGGGAGTTCGCGGAGGCGCTGGCGGCGGAGGCGGGTGAGGGTGTGGAGGCGGTGAAGTCGATCGTGGTGCTGCCGTTCGCCAACCTGAGTCCCGATCCGGACAACGAGTACTTCAGCGATGGCCTGACTGATGAGCTGATTGCGGATCTGTCCAAGATACGCTCGTTGCGTGTCATCTCGCGCAACTCGGCTATGCAGTTGAAAGGGACGGATAAGGACACGAAAACGATAGGGCGCGAGCTGGATGTTGAGTATGTGCTTGAGGGAACGGTCAGGCGGGCAGGCGACAGGCTTCGTATAACGGCCCAGCTCATCGATGCTGCGAACGACGCTCATCTCTGGACTGAGAAGTATGATGGTGTTCTGGAAGATGTGTTTGACATGCAGGAGAAGGTCTCGGGCTCGATCGTCGATGCGCTGAAGCTCGAGCTCAGCCCGGAGGAAGAACGCCGGCTGGCAGAGCGGCCGATCGACAACGTACAGGCGTACGAGTGCTATCTGCGGGCGCGGCAGGAGATCTGGCTGTTCACGAAAGACGCGACAGACCGTGCGCGGCAACATCTGCAGAACGGTCTGGACATCATTGGAGAGAACGCCCTCTTGTTGGCGGGAATGGGGTACGTGTACGCGCAGTACGCCAACATCGGGGTGGAACACGAGGAGTACATCGAGAAGGCGGAGGAATACGCAAGGAAGGCGCTAGAGCAGGACCCCGAATCCCCGGAGGCCCACATCGTCCTCGGCTTCACCCATATGTGGTTCCGAGGGGACCAGAGAAAGAGCTTTTACCACCTAAAGCAGGCCCTCGCCAGGAAGGCGGACGATCCCCACGCGCTTCTCTATCTGGTCGTGGGCCACACTCTCGTGGGCAGGGTGGATGAAGCGTATCCGTTGGCGGAGCGACTGGCACGGGTGGACCCGCTCACCCCGCTGTCTGTCTTCTGGGCAACTGTCCTCGACGTGTGGGGAGGCCGATTCGATGTGCCCTCCGAGGAGGTGACGAAGTGGTTTCGGCTGGAGCCCCAGAACCCGGCTGCTCTGGGGGGCTGCGCTCGGCATCTGGCGTACTGCTCCCGCTACGACGAGGCGCGTGCGTTGATCCGGGGGAACGTGCCAACCGGCCTTGAAGACGTGTTCACGCGGGAAACCCTCCTTCTCCAGCACGCCCTGGACGGCGAGCCGGCGAGGTTGCGGGAGCTGGTGACCGAAGACTTCGAGAGGACGGCGTGGCGCGATCCGCAGTTCTCGTATTTCGTGGCCGACTGCCATGCACTCGCTGGGCTCAAGGAGGAAGCTCTGGATTGGCTGTCGAACGCCGTGGACCGTGGTTTCATCAACTACCCCTT
This sequence comes from uncultured bacterium, assembly GCA_947581845.1. Lineage (GTDB taxonomy): Bacteria > Gemmatimonadota > Gemmatimonadetes > Palauibacterales > KS3-K002. The sequence continues at coordinate 1,539 of CANPVY010000013.1, forward strand.
CATCGCCGAGCACGACCCGGCGCTGGGGTCGATTCGCGGCGAGCCGCGGTTCCGGGATATCGCGGCGCGGGCCAAGTACGAGTGGGAGCATTTCGAGGCGTAAAGCAGCATTGAACGAAGACGAGAACCTGAGGTCTCACCTGACACTTAGGCCATGAAGCGTCTGAAGCAGTTTATCACGGAGATCCACAGACGCAGCCTCTGGCAGGTGCTGTTGATCTACTGCGGCGCCGCGCTCGTGGCGTATCAGGCTGTCCAGGCCCTGACGGAGGGACTGGGGCTACCGCAGTGGTTTCCTGCGTTCGCCATAGTCCTGTTCATCGTCGGCCTGCCCATCGTCCTGGCGACAGCGCTTGTGCGCGAGGTCGAGGCTCCGAGTCCAGCGCCAGCCGAAGCTGAGCCACGTATAGTAGAGCCAGAGGCCGAAGCTGCTCGCGACGAAACCGGTCGCCGCAGACGCTTCCTGACTTGGCGCAGCGCGGGCCTCAGCTTCATGGCCGCGCTCGCCGTCTGGGGCGTTGTGGCTACAGCCTGGATGCTGTTCGGCGGGCGCCCTGCCCGGCCGCAGATCGGCTCGCTCGCCGTGCTGCCCCTGGAGAACCTGTCCGGCGACTCCGCCGATGAGTACTTCGCCGATGGGATGACCGATGCGCTGATCACCCGCCTCAGCCAGATCGGCTCGCTCGAGGTGAAGTCCCGCACTTCGGCGATGCAATACAGGGGCGCGCTAAAGCCGATGCCGGAGATCGCGGAGGAGCTCGAAGTGGACGCCTTGGTGGAGGGGTCGGTTCTGCGGGTGGAGGACCGCGTGCTGATCACCGCCAAGCTCATCCACGGGCCCAGCGACCGTCACCTGTGGTCGGACAGCTACGAGCGGGACCTGCGTGACATCCTCGGCCTGTTGAGTGAGTTGGCGCAGGCCATCGCCGGCGAGATCGAGGCTGTGCTGACGCCGCAGGAACAGGCGCGGCTGAGCCGCAGCCGCGAGGTCGACCCCGAGGTCCAGGAAGCGTACCTCAGGGGCCGTTACCACCTACTGAAGATGACCGTGGACGGCGCCAACAGAGCGATCGAGTACTTCGAGGAGGCGATCGAGAACGATCCGACCTACGCCGCGCCGTACGCTGGATTGGCCGCCGCCTGGTATTTTCTGGGACACCCGCTGGGGGCATTACGCCACAGCGAGGCCATGCCCAAGTCGAAGGCAGCAGCGGAGAGAGCGCTGTCGCTCGACCCCGACCTTGCCGAGGCCCATCTAATACTGGGTCACGTGAGCTTCGTTTACGACTGGGACTGGCAGAGGGCCGAGCGCTTGCTTGAACGGGCTATCGAGCTGGACCCGAGCTCTTCCCTGGCTCACATCGCATACGGCGTGTACCTGGCGTACGTCGTGGGTCGTTACGAGGAGGCCATCGCGGAGGGGCGCCGAGCGGTAGTGCTCGATCCGTTCTCACTCCTCTCCAGGGCGATCCTGGCGGAGATTTACTGGTTGGCGCGTCAACACGACCGGGCGCTGGAGGAAGCGGAAAAGGTGCTCGACATGGACCGGGATTACGATCGTGCCCGCGAGGTGATGATGTGGGTCTACGAAGATCTTGGAATGTGCGAGGAGTATCTCGCGCTTCGCCGGGAGGGGGTGATGGGTCACGGTGCCGAGCCGCAGGCGCTGGCGCTGCAGGCCGCTCTCGAGCAGGCCTGTGCCGGCTCGGGGTTCGTCGGTGTTTGGCAGCGGCAGGTCGAACGGAATCTCGAGAGGATCGCGGCCGGCGAGTACGTTCCTCCGATAGCGCTTGCACTTGACTTCGCCAGGCTGGAACGGATGGATGAGGCGTTTGAGTGGCTGGAGCGAGCCTATGACGAGCGCGCTGGCAGTCTGGCCTTCATCAAGACGCACCCAGCCTACTACGGATTACGCTCAGACCCGCGCTTCCAGGACCTGCTGCGTCGCATGAACTTCCCTGAATAGCAGCGTATTCCCACC
>CANPVY010000014.1 GCA_947581845.1 uncultured bacterium
GCCAGCGGGGCGATGTCGAGGCTGCCTTCCGGGCGTCGCGGCAGGCGATCGCGCTGGATCCGCAGAACGCCGGACGCCGGCTCGCACTGGCGTACGATGCGCTCGCCCTGGAACGCTACGATCGCGCCGCAGCGGAAGCGCACCTCGCCGGTGAGCTCGAGCCGGACCTCATGTTGCCACGTGCCATTGAGGCGCGCGCCCACCTGCTGGCCGGGCGACCCGAACGCTGTGCCGGGATGGACCTCGGGCCGCACGCCGGTCTGCGCGCGACCTGCCTGTACGAGTTGGGTCAGCGGGCGGAGGCGACCGCCATCGTCGATTCCCTGGTCGCGGCGCTGGCGGCCGGGGCTCCCGGAAACACGATCTACACCGACGTCATCCGCGCCGAGGACCTGGCGGTCTACTACGCCTGGATCGGAGATCCCAGCGGTTCACTCAGGTGGGTCCGGCGCGCCTACGACCTCTCACCCAGCGGTGTCGAGCCGCGCGTGCTCGAGTCGGCCCTGTTCGAGCGCGTCCGCGAGGACCCGCACTTCAGCCGCGAGGTCGAACGCATCCGCGCCGGGATCTGGGATCACGTGCACCGCGAAAGCGACGCGCTCAGGCACTGAGGCGGCCGGCGCGGGTGACTCAGATTCGCAGTCGCGTCACACCGGGGAATTCGTCGAACCCCGTGTCGAAGCTGATGATGCGTGAGATGGCATTGCGTTCCATCGTCGCCAGATGGATCGCGTCCCGCGCCGAGAGGTACGGCGAGCCGTAGACGATGGCCTTCGCCCGCTCCACATCCTCCAGCTCGACAGGAAAAACCTCATCCACGACGGCCAGTAAGGCATCGAAGGCCGGCTGAATCGCGTCGCGCCGCTCGATCGCCACGTAGCGATGCAGGATTTCCTGCAATACCTCGGCGTCGGTGACCAGGCGTTCCCTGTCCACGATCGCGCGCTCGAGCAGTACCTGCGAGTCCGCCTTGTGTGGGTGAGCGGCCCCCACCAGGTACATGGGGATGTTGGAATCGATGAAGATCATCCGCCGCCGTCACCCAGATAGCCGCGCTCGATCTCCGCCAGCATCCGATCAATGTCGGCCGTGGGAAACTCGTGCCGCACGGCGGCCCTCACCGCCTCCAGCTTCACCTCGGCGTCCCGCACCGGCTCACTCCGCCGCACGCGGCGCAGCGCCTTCCGCACCCATTCCGACACGCTCATCCGCTGCCGCCGTGCGACTTGCTGGATCTCGCGGTACTCGCGGTCATCGAGCACGACCTGCAGCCGTTTACTCATGATATGAGTATAAAACACTCACATAGATGAGACAACAACGCCCGCCGCCGAGGGCCGCCAACCGCTCCCACGCCATCTCCGCCGCCATCCTCTACTCGGACCGCCGCGCGCGGGCCGGCGGCGCATCCGGCAGACGATAGATCCACACGCCATCCTCGTCGGCGCCCAGGTACAGGTGCTGCTCGTCCACGTCCAGGAACGTGCGCTCCCACCACGCCTTCACCGGGCCGGGCATCTCGTGAAGCACCACCTGGGGCGACGCCGGGTCGCTCACGTCCACGATCATCACCGCGCCCGCGAAGAGCACCACCTGATCGCCACGCACCGCGATCTCGTACTCCCGCTCGTTCCGGTGGGCGAGCGGAAGCTGGCCCAGCCGCCGCGGCGCCCCCGCGTCCGACAGATCGATCACCGAGAACGTCCCGGTCTGCGCGAAGCCTTCTCCCGACGCCGACAGGTGGCGATGGGCGACGTAGACCCGGGTGCCGTCCGGCGAGCTGGCGACGCGGGTGGTACGGAGCGGCAGCGGCTCGACACCGCCCTCCCCCTCCAGACGCGCGACGACGGCGGGCTCGCTCGGATCGCGCGGGTCGATGACGGCCAGCCCCCCATCGGCCAACGCGGCGACGAGGTACCTCCCCGCGACCGCCACATCGGTCACCGGCCGGCCCAGGTCCAGTGTCGCCGTACGCTCGGGCTTGCGCGGGGTGCCCATGTCCACGAACTCGACGCCGCCCCCTTCGCTAACGGACGTCGGGTCGTGAACGTCGGCCACCCTGCCCGCTGCCACGCTCCGGTAACCGAAGAACGCGTGCGTCTCGGTCAGCGCGACCGCGTGCACCAGACCGCGCGGGCGGTGCCAGCCCAGCACGCGCGGCGTGGTCGGCTCGCTCAGATCGAGCAGCTCGGCCACGATCGTCTCGTAGGCCACCACGGCGCGAGAACCGTGCGCACCGATCACGACGTTCCACTGCCAGTCCTCGATGTCGAGCACCGTGGCCGCCACCCGCCGCGCCAGCCGGCGCGGCGCGCTGGGATCGGACACGTCGTAGACGAATAGACCACCGCCCGCATTGCCCACCAGCAACAGGTCGCCCGCGCGCACGATCTCCCTCACCATCCCACCCTCGAACCGCCAGTAGCCGAGCAGGCGCGGTGATAGAGGCTCCGACACATCGAAGATGGGTGTGGGCCCGCCGTCGCCCGCCACGTACAGCCGATCTCCGGCCAGGCTGATCCCGAGGCCGGCCGCCCAGAGATCGGGTATGGTGTAGGAACCGCCGATCTTCGGAGCACTCGGGTCAGAGACATCGAACGTCACCAGGTCGATGTCGCCCTTGAACGTCACGTAGACCGCGGGACCGTTCACGACCAGATCGATGGGGCGCCACAGACGCGCGTGCGTGACTTCGCCCAGAAGCTCCAGATCGCCCTCCCCGCTCAACCGGAAGACCGCGAGCCCCTGCGTCGGCCCCGAGACCAGCATATAGAGCAGCTCGCCCTGAACCTCGATGTCTTTCACTAACCGGTCGGCCGGAACCTCCAGGCTGTGCTGGATGCCCGGCGCGCTCGGCTCGCGCGCATCGACCACGATCAGACGACTGCCTATCGGCGCATCAGGCGTCGACGGATCGACCGGGCGTTCGACGACTACGTAGACGCGCCCATCCGCCTGGGCGATGCCGCCGTACTCCCCTGTGAACCCGACGCCGAGATCCACGAGTCCGAGCCGCCGGGCATGCGCCGCGTCACTCGCGAGATCCAGGACCTCCAGTTGCAGCGAGCGTGCTCGCTCCGACCCGTCTTCCGCCTGCCTGACCAGATAGCCGACGCTACCTGCGACCTCGAACACGTCGCTCCAGGTACCGCTCAGCTCCGGCCACTCACCGACCCAGCTCGGCTGCGCCGGATCCGAGACGTCCACCACGCCCATGGCCTCGCCGAAGCCCGTCAGGTAGAGGTACGGGTGACGCAGCGCCGCACGCGCGCGCGCCGGCTCGAACTCCAGCACGCCGAGCTCGTGCACCGCGCTCGGATCCTGCACGTCGAGCACGTGCAGCCGACCGCGCTCGAGCGCGTAGGCGTACGGGAAGGCCACGTCGATGTCGTAGACCGCTGAGATGCGTGCTCGCCCGACGAGCCTGAGCGCGGTCTCGGGCTCCTGATCGTAGCCCGGCTGAGCCGGGGACAGACCCACAGCCACGGCCAGGCCCAGCAACGCGATGAAAACCGTCCGCGGAGACATGACGCACGTC
>CANPVY010000015.1 GCA_947581845.1 uncultured bacterium
ATGAAAATGCTCTACTGTTGACCGCAGAATACCACGCTTGAATCCACGTTGTCAAGAGCCACTTGACGGACTGCAACTCTGCGACTCCCCCGCCGCACTCCGGCAACTCGTGTAGACTGAAAGTCGTTACTCGGCATCGCCACCGGACAGATGAGATAAACCTCCGGGAGCTCTGGCCTTGTAAGCAGGCCTGCATCTGTTTATGTATTATTCTAGAGGGGCGGCGCCGGGCAGGATCGGCCCTCGTTCACTGGGATTCGCCCCGGTTGGCCGTTCGGCGCGGCGCATCCCTGCTCACCACAAGAACCCGTAGGTAGCGCATGGGCGAACTGAGACTGCCCGCCGGCGGCCTGGCCGAGTTGCGGCGGGCTATTGAGGAGACCGCAACGCAGGACGCGGTGCGCGCACTCCGAGAGGCGGGGAGGCGGCTGGCAGCTGACGCGGAGCTGGCCATCGCGGAGCGCGGCGGGCGCCCGTTGCCCGCGCTGCCGCTCGCCACCTTCTGGTCCGAGCTGAACCGTTATTTCGACGAGGCCGGCTGGGGCTACATCGAGCATCAGGAGCTGAACCCGGGCATCGGCGCGGTCATTGCCAGCGATTGGGCCGAGTCCGACCCTCACGAGGATCGTGGTGCCCCGGGCTGCCACATCTCCACCGGGCTGCTGGCCGAGTTGCTCACCCGCGCCGTCGGTCAGCCGGTGGCGGTGCTGGAGGTCGGGTGCCGCTCGCAGGGCAACGATGCCTGCCGCTTCCTATTCGGCTCACCGACCACGCTGTTGCTGGTCCACAAGAGGCTAGCTCAGGCCGCTAGCGTGGAAGACGCGCTCACCGCGCTCTAGCGGTCTCGAGCGTCGCAGATTGCCAGGCACCAGCGCCTCCAAGCTGTGCGATGGGTAGGGTTCTCGGGCTGGACTACGGTGAGCGCCGGATCGGCGTGGCGATCAGCGACCCCAGCCGCACCATCGCGCAGCCACTGCCCACCATCCGGCGCCGCCGCGGCCGACGCCCTCCCTACGCCAAGATCATGGAGACGATCGTGGAGTGGGACGTGCAAAGGATCGTCGTCGGGCTGCCGATAGAGATGAGCGGCGCGGAGGAGGCATCCGCCGAGGCGGCACGCCGCTTCGGTGAGGGACTTGGGCGCCGCGCTGGCCTTCCGGTGGAATACTGGGACGAGCGACTCAGCTCGGTCCGCGCCCAGCGCGAGCTGTCGCAACTGGAACTGCCGGCGGCCGTGCGCCGTGAAAAGGAACGGGTGGACGCCATGGCCGCGACACTCATCCTGCAATCCTATCTCGATGCGCAACGCGAGTCCTGAACCGCGATTCTCCCTTACGGCCTGTGTCCTGGCGCTCGGCCTGCTTGCGGCCGCAGGGTGCGGCGGCGCCGATGGGCCGGTCGAGCGATTGGTGATCCCGGAGGGGGCGAGCGTGCGCGCCGTGGCGGACACCCTGGCAAGCCATCACATCCTGCGGTGGCCTCGGCTGTTCGAGTTCTACGTCCGCCTGAAGGACGCCGATGCCGAGATCAAGGCCGGGACCTACGACTTGCGGCGAGGCGCCGGCTGGTCCCAGGCGTTAGACGCGCTGGTGGCAGGCCGCGTAGTCACCGTGGCCGTCACGATTCCCGAAGGTTGGAAGGTGCGGCAGATCGCCGAGCGCTTGGCGCCCATCGCTGAGATCTCGGTGGATTCGGTGACGCTCAGGCTCCTGGACCCCGCCTTGGCCGACTCGCAGGGCGCGCCGGGGCCCAACCTAGAGGGCTACCTCTTCCCGAATACGTACCGCTTCGCCCAGGGCGTGTCCCTGGAAGCGATCGCCGCGGAGCTGCTCGCGCACTACCGCGCCGTCTGGACCCCGGAGCGCCGGGCTGCCCTCGATTCGCTCGGCATGAGCGAGCGCGAGATCGTCACCCTGGCCAGCATCGTTCAGAGCGAGGCCCGCTGGGAAGATGAGATGCCGCTCATCTCCGCCGTCTTCCACAATCGGCTGCGACGGCGGATGCGCCTGCAGGCCGACCCGACGGTCCAGTACGCGCTCGAATCCCATCAGAGCCGGCTGCTGTATCGTCACATCGATTCGGTAGCAGATCATCCCTACAACACGTACACCCACGGCGGCCTGCCCCCTGGTCCCATCGGCTCGCCTGGCACGGCGGCCATCGACGCAGCGCTGCACCCCGCCGCGGTTCCTTACCTCTACTTTGTAGCTCGTGAGGATGGGCGGCACGAGTTCTCGCGCTCGCTGCAAGAACACAACCGGACCGTGCAGCGAATCCGCAACTCCGGCGCCGCACCGCGGGAGTGAGCGATGCCCGAGAGGTCAAAGCTCCGGCAGCGCCTGCGGCTGATGGTGATCAGCGACCGCGCCCTGGCCGGCGAGCGCCGTTGGCTGGCGGTGGTCGAGGCCGCCCTCGCCGCCGGTGCCACCGCGGTCCAGCTCCGCGACAAGGGGGCGAGGAGCGCTGAGCTGCTCGAACTGGCCCGTGATCTACGGCCGCTGGCCGAGCGCTACAACGCGCTCTTCCTCGTCAACGACCGCTTCGATGTCGCGCTTGCCGCCGGTGCCCACGGCGTCCACCTCGGCGATGACGACCTCCCCGTGGCCGCGGTGCGGCGCGTCGTGCCCCGTGAGTTCGTGATCGGCCGCTCGGCCGACACCGAAAGTGACGCCCGCGCGGCAGAACGAGACGGCGCCGACTATCTCGGTGTGGGGTCGGTGTTCGGCACGCGTACCAAGCAAGAGGTCCTCGGCGAGGTGATCGGGACCGAGCAGCTGGCCCGCGTCGCGAGAGCCGTATCGATCCCCATCGTGGGGATCGGCGGAGTCACGCCGGCAAACGTCGCTCAGGTCGCCAGCGCCGGGGCAGCGGGCATCGCGGTCGTGTCCGCAGTGATGGCTGCACCTGACCCCGCCGCCGCGACCCGGGCGCTGCTCGAGAGCTGGGAGCAAGGCCGCAAGCAGGAGTAGCTGTTCCCACCATCGCGCCCCTTGTGCCGCATCACCCACCGCGTGAATCTGTCAACGAGGTTCGACTGCTTGTCCCCCAGCGCCTGGGTAGAGACATGGACACGAGATCCGTCGGTTCCGCTGACCGCAGCGCCATCTCCCGTCGCTCGTTCATCGGGCAGACCAGCGCCGGGGTTGTCGCCCTCTCGGCCCTGCCGTTTCCCCTGAGAGAGGCCGGCGGCGCGACGCCAGCCTCGGCAACGCGCGCGACCCCGCAGACCCGCAATCGGCACTACGCGTCGAACCGCGAGCCGCTGGTCTCCAACCCCTATGTGCCGCTCCCGCTCGGCTCGGTGACGCCGGCCGGGTGGCTGCGGCGGCAGCTGGAGGGTTGGGCAAACGGTATGACGGGGCATCTAGACGAGATCTGGCCGGATGTCGGTCCCGACAACGGCTGGCTCGGCGGGGGCGGC
>CANPVY010000016.1 GCA_947581845.1 uncultured bacterium
CACGACAGCCCCTCGAGATTCCGCGCAGCGCCTTGTACCAGCAATGCAGGTCTTGGTGGGCGGAGTTCCCGATCAACATGTGGGGCCACGCCTCTTCCAACCTTTCCTCACCTGACCCCATCAAACCGAGTAGCAGTACCGTCAAAATGACGTCAGTTGAGAGTGCGCGGAACCGCACACGTCGGCCGTCGTCAGACTTATTTCGCCCGAGGTGCGGGACCGCGGCGACGGGAGGCCAAGATGCGCGCGTCTTCGCCAGATCCGCACAGCTTTCTTCCTCTCCATCCCCTGGAGCTGCGAGTCCTCCTCATACTCGCCGAGGGGACCGCCCACGGGTACAGCGTGGTGAAGGAAATCGAGGCCCGGGAGAGACACCTTCCGCGGGTCTATCCCGCGAACCTCTATCGCCGGATCCGGGATCTCCTTCGCAAGGGCCTTCTGGAGGATGCCGAGGCCCCTGACCGGCCGGACATAGACGCCCGGCGACGCTACTTCCGGATTACAGAGCTGGGGCAGGCCGTTCTCCGGGCCGAGGTGGCGCGAATGAAGGGCCTGTTGAGCGAAGCGAAGACAGCAACCCTTCTCCTCGAGCGATTGAGGGCACGCCCATGAAGCCGCACCGCGACCGCAACACCGGGCCGAGGAGACCCTCATGAAGCCTCAGGACCAAGGCTGTTCCGAGCGATGGTACCGCCGGCTTCTCACGCTACTGCCCCGAGATCTGAGACAGGCCTTCGGCGACGACATGACCACACTCTTCCTCGAGCGCCTGGCCGAGGCTCGCGGAAGACCTGGCCGGCTCTGGGTCTGGCTCCGGGCAGCGTCCGACGTGGCCGTTGGCGGCCTCATCGAACATTCCCGCGCCCGCCGCCCAACACCGCTTGCGCACGGGCATCGGTCCGCGCGACAACGGCGGCGGCAGATCGCACGCCGATCGGAAGGAGCCCTCATGAACGCGCTTCTTAAAGACCTCCGTTACGCCATCCGCGGCCTGGTCAGGAACCCGAGCTTTGCCCTGATCACCGTGTTCACCTTGGCGCTCGGAATCGGCGCCTCCACCGTTGCCTTCACCCTGGTGAACGGGGTGCTCATGCGCCCCCTTCCCTTCCCCGAGTCGGACCGTCTGATGTTGCTCAGGGAGCGGAGGGGAGATGGCCGCGAGCTGATTCTCTCCTTTCCGAATTTCGACGATTGGCGACGGGAGTCGGAGACTTTCGAGGGGATCCTCGCCGTCCAGGTTCCCTGGCAGGTCTCGGTGCTCGGTGGGGACGAGCCGACCCGGGGCACCGTCATCGGAGTGTCCCAGGAGTTCTTCGACGTGCTGGGGGTCCAGCCCCTCCTGGGTCGCCCCATCGCGCCCGAAGAGAAGCGCCCAGGCGGGGAGCCGGTCGTGGTACTCAGCTTCGAGTTCTGGAACCGATTCTTCGGGGACCGTGCCGGTCTCGATGGCCTCAGCGTCACGATCGCGGGCAACCCCTACCCGGTGGTGGGAGTGATGCGCCGGGGGTTCAAGCTTCTGGAGGAAGGAGACGTGTATTTCCCGATGGAGCTGAGACCGCAAAGGGTTCAAAGGATTCGCGACTCCCACAACTACCGCGCGGTGGGACGCCTAGCTCCCGGAGTCTCCCTGACCCAGGCCCAGCAGGAGATGAACGGCATCGCAGCCCGGATCCGGGAGGCCTACCCCGGGGAAACGCAGACCGAATCGGTGAGTATGCGCCCATTAAGGGCCGAGATCCTCGGAGAGGTGGATCGGCCTCTCCTTTTTCTCCTGGGCGCCGCAGGGCTACTGCTGATGCTCGCCTGCTCCAACGTGGCCAGCACGCTGCTTGCCCGGAGCACACACCGGGAGAGGGAGATGGCGATCCGCACCGCAGTCGGTGCCGCTCGACTTCGGCTCATCCAGCAGCTCTTCACCGAGAGTCTGCTCCTGGCCGGGCTGGCAGGACTCCTGGGCCTGTTGCTGTCTATCCTAACGTTGGATCTGGTCCGTGCTCAGGGAGTGGACCTGGTACCCCGGCTGCAGACCGTGTCGATCGACACTCGGGTCATGCTCTTCGCCCTGGGGGCGACGCTCTTCACGTCCCTCCTCTTCGGGCTCCTACCCGCCCTCCGGGTGTCGGATGACGTGGCCGGAACGCTTCGCAGTGGGCGACGGGGAGACACGCGTCGAGGGAGAGCGCTAGGATGGAACGTGCTCGTGGGGGGCGAGGCGGCCCTGGCGGTCGTTCTGGTGGTGGCGTGCGGCCTTCTGGTCCGAAGCCTCCAACAGGTGCTCTCCGAAGAGACGCACTTCCGCCCGGAAGAGGTGCTGACTGTTGCTATGGATCTCTCGGGAAGTGGGTACACCGGCGCTGAAGATCGAGCCCGTGTCCTCGAACAGCTCAAGCGCGAGTACGAGGCGCTTCCCGGTGTGACCGCCGTGGGCTTCGTGAACCACCTCCCCACGGAGTCCAGTTACTATACCGGCCCCGTCTTCCGCTCCCCAGCGCCAACACAGAGAGACCCGAACAGGCCCGGCACCGAGTCAGGATGGCGGGTGGTGGATGAGGACTACTTCGCCGCCCTGGGCATTCCGCTCGTCCGGGGGCGGGTCTTTTCCCGCGAGGACCGGCCCGACGGTCCACCCGTGGCCATCCTCAACCAGGCGCTCGCCGACCGGGCCTTCCCAGGGGAGGATCCCGTCGGGAGGCAGGTGCAGGTCATCCCCTTCTGGCGTGACGTGGACCTGACCGTGGTGGGAGTGGTGGCCGAGGCCCGGGACTGGCGCAAGAAAGCGGGCAGCCAGCCGGAGGTCTTCGTCTACTGGCCTCAACGATTGGACTACACCAGGTACCTGACCTGCGTGATCCGCACCACCGGGGACCCGGCGTCCCTCGCAGGGCCCGCCCGGGAGCGGCTCCGTGCCGTGGCCCCCACGGTGCCGGGGACGATCCACACCATGAGGGCCCGGCTGGGTGAGAGTCGCAGGGAGCGGAGCTTCACGCTGGCCGTTCTGGGGAGCTTCGCGGCCCTGTCCCTCGTCCTGGCCGCCGTCGGGATCTTCGGCGTAGTGAGCTACTCGGTGTCCAGTCGTTCCCGGGAAATCGGAATCCGCCTGGCCCTGGGCGCCGGAGCCCGGACGGTACGGCAGCGGATCTTCTTGTCATCCTTCGCTGTCGTTGCCCTGGGCACCGCCGTGGGCGTGGTCTGCGCCTTCGCCTTCGGGGGCGTGATGGAGAGCCTCCTCTACGGGGTGAGTCCCCGAGATCCCGTGGCGTTTGCGGCTGCCGCTCTCGTACTCCTGACCGCCGCAGCCCTGGCCATTTGCGTGCCTGTCCTGCGCTACACTCGGGTCGACCCCGTGGTCACGATGCGGGCGGAGTGAGATCACCCAGAAGGACCACATCTGACCGCCACCGACCTCATGCGTGACGCGCGACCTCCCTCCGGTTGGCCGTTGAGCCGTCCGCCGTTCCATCTCGAGACGAGTCTCCCCGGCGTCTTCGCCGTTGAAGATGTCCGCTACGGGTCCGTCAAACGCGTCGCATCGGCCGTAGGCGAGGGTGCCATCGCTGTCGAGCTCCTCCACCGCTACCTCG
>CANPVY010000017.1 GCA_947581845.1 uncultured bacterium
CGATTTCTCATCGCGTGGTCGCATCGTGGGTACGGTCATCGATCGGAGCACCCGACAGCCGGTCGCGGGCGCCCTCGTCAGCGTCGTCGAGGCTGGCCGCCAGGTAGTCACCGATGAGCAGGGGGACTTCGCGATCCAAGAGCTGCCAGCGGGGGTGCTCAGCCTGACCGTGGAGATGCTCGGTTATGCAACCCGCAGGGAGCCGATCAGTGTCGAGGCCGGGTACACGACATCCGCGCAGATCGCACTCGCCGTTGAGCCAATCGAGCTGGAGCCGATCGTCGTCGAGGTGCGCTCCCGGTATCTCGAGCGGGTAGGCTTCTACCGGCGTGCCCGGGAAGAGCCGGGAGGGTGGCAGTGGACCGCGGAGGAGATCGACCGCTGGGCGGCCTTCCACCTCTCAGACGTGCTGCGGCAGGCGCCCGGGGTGAGGGTTCAACGGGGTTTCGCCGGCGTACGGGTCACGGGTCGCCGAGGATGCCGGATGACTATCTACCTGGACGGGGTCCGGGCGGATCGATACTTCGACCTGGACATGATCCTTGCTTCGAGGGTGGCAGGCCTCGAGGTCTATCAGGGCATGTGGACCCCTATCGAGTACGGCCTTCTCTCCTCCTGCGGTGTCATCCTGGTTTGGACTGGCCAGTAGTGTCGTCATCACTCCCGGATCGAGACCGCGCCTGGGACCCTCTCATGAACCCGCTCCCTGCTATTGACAGACGAATCAGTATTGAGATAGCATGTAACCAACCGATAGCCCAATCGGTCCCAAGAGAAGCAGCGGCCAACTCTGGGGGGCAGCCCGGGACGACGGTTTTGGCCTCGTACCCGCAGCCGAAGTCTCTGTCCCGAGCCCCGCAGGGCTGTGTACCTGCCGAAGAGCCAGTCGCGAGGCGCAGTTGGGTTTGCCTCCTGATTCCTCGCCGCCGTGGTCTACAGAGGAGCCGCCACTCGGGCGAATGACGCCCGGAAAGCGGCGCAGGGCCCGCCTCGAAAGACCCGGCAACCGCGACGGGCGCTTGGGGCGGTTACACGCGGCCGATGGTTGCGAACAGCAGTAGAACCTGCTGGAGGATCACAATGAGATCGCTTAATTCGTCTATAGCCACCAGCCTGCTGGCTCTGTCCGTGGCACTCCTGTTGCCAGGACAACTCCGGGCACAGCAGGCCCAACCCTACACGGTCCAGGGAACGGTCTACGACGCGACCGCGCAGCAGCCTATGGCCAATGTGGCGGTGACCATCGCGGGCACGTCCCTGGGCACACTCAGCAACCCGGAGGGCTCATACGCGATCCGTGCATCGCTCGCGCCGGGTACCTACACGCTTGAATTCAGCTTCATCGGGCGGAGGAAGGAGACGCGGGAGATCAGGCTCGCGGCGGACCGTACGGTCAGCCTGGACCCGGTCTACCTGACGGAGACCGCGATAGAGCTCAGCGAGATCGTGGTCACCCTGACCGGCGTCGAGGCCGAGCGGCGGACCGTCGGGAATAGCGTCGAGAGCGTTTCCGGCGCGGCGGTCAGCGAGGCGGCCGGGGCCCCAGCGATCGACGTGGCGCTCCAGGGTAAGGTCACCGGAGCTTGGATCTCCGAGAACTCGGGTCAGCCCGGCGGCGGGGTGAGCGTCCGGCTGCGCGGCACCAGCTCGATCCTGGGCGGGGCCGAGCCGCTGTACGTGGTGGACGGTGTGATCGTGGACAACAACACCGAAGGCCTCGTCGACCTTTCCTCGAACGTCGGCCGCGGCGGCGCGGCGTTGACCAACGCGCTGGCCGATCTGGCACCCGAGGACATCGAGCGGATCGAGGTCCTGAAGGGGCCGGCGGCCGCCGCGCTCTACGGGTCGCGGGCCAACAACGGCGTCATCCAGATCTTCACCAAGCGGGGACGGCAGGGCCGGCCGCGGATCTCCCTGCGCACCGAGATGCTGATCAGCCAGCCACCGGACAAGTACGACCTCAACATGTCGCCCTACGCGGGTACAGCCGATGTGACTTGGGGCCCTGCTGACTCCATCGGGCAGCCGATCGATCGCTACGATATCCAGGATTCCATCTTAAACACCAACCTGGGATACGGCACTTACCTCTCGATCACGGGCGGTACCGAGGAGACCAGCTATTTCGTCTCTGCCAACCTCCGCAAAGAGGGTGGCATTCATGAGGCGACCGAAGCCACCCGGCGGTCGGTCCGTGCCAACATCAGCCAGCGGATCTCCGACCAGCTGGAGCTGAGCGCCAACGCCAGCCTCACCGATAGCGATCAGGACGTGGTGCCGGAAGGCGAGCAGACTCAGGGCACGCTCACCAATCTCATCTTCGGCGGGCCCACGAGCTGGTCGCCGTTCTTCGATCCGGATGCGGGCCGCTATCCGAATAGCCCGATCCTCGGGCCGAACCCGCTGGACGTGATCAACAACTGGGATGCCTCCAGGGAGGTCACCCGCTTTGCCGGGAGCGTTCAGGCCGTGCTGAGGCCCATCAGGAACCTGACGGTCCGCTACCTCGGGGGTATGGATGACTACCGGGAGGAAAACAGGTACTTCGAGCCACCATTCTCGATCTCGCCGGGGTACGGTGGTCTCGTTCAAAACCCCGTCCGGCTCTCCCGGCAGTTCAACCACGATCTCGTCGCCGAGTACGTGTCGACGCTGAGCCCGAGCCTCGGCCTCAGCAGCACCGCCGGCTTCCGCTACACCTCCGACCGCGAGGAGATCATCCGGGCGGCCGCGGAGGACCTGCCTCCCGGGCAGGATCTGGTCTCCGGGGCGACCCAATACGCCTCGCAGTCGATCAGCGAGTTCCGCACGGTCGGCGGCTTCCTGCAGGAGCGGCTGAGCTTGAGTGATCGTCTCTTCGTCACCGCAGGGCTCAACGTGGAGGCCTCCTCCGCCTTTGGCCCGGACGAGCGGTGGCAGTGGTTCCCGCGCCTCGGCGCCTCCTACCTCCTGCATGAGGAGCCGTTCTGGCAGGATAGTAGGATCAGTGACGTGATTAGCACGC
>CANPVY010000018.1 GCA_947581845.1 uncultured bacterium
TGGATCACCGTGCTGACAGCAGTCGTCTTCGCGCTCAAGACGGCGTTCTTCGTGTTCGTGTTCATCTGGGTGCGCTGGACGGTGCCGCGTTTCCGTTACGATCAGGTGATGGCTCTTGGCTGGAAGGTGCTGATTCCGCTGCTCGTCGTGTATATCGCCTTGCTGGGCGTGGCGATGCTGGTCTTGAGCGCAGCTGACATCGAGTTCGGTCTCGCCTATGTCGGGTGGCTTGCGGCCTTGAACGTGGTTCTGTTCTTGGCGCTCTTCTTCTGGATGGACAAGAATCGTGTGGTTACAGGGGCTGGCTGGAGGCAGGTTCGCTCGTATGAGCTCCAGTCAGGGAGATAGGGTATGGCAATTGGCGTAATGAGGGTCGAGAGGCCGGAGCAGGGGGTCTCGTATCTGCGGGCGACGCTCAAAGGTATGGCGCTGACCTTCAAGCATCTCGTAAGGCCCTTGACGGTCAGCCAGCAGTATCCTGAGGAGAAGTGGGAGCTTGCCCCACGGTGGCGGGGCACGCACCGGATGGCGGTGCACGAGGATGGGCGCGCGAAGTGTGTGGCCTGTGGTCTGTGCCCGACGATCTGTCCCGCGAATTGCATCAAGTTGGTCCCAGCGGAAGACGAGAACGGGGAGCGGTACGCGGCCGTGTACGAGATCGACGAGTTCCGCTGTATCTTTTGCGGATACTGTCAGGAAGTGTGCCCGGTCGAGGCTATCCACGTTGGAGTTCACTATGAGGCCGCCGAGTACAGCCGCGAGAGGTTCGTCTATGATCTCGAGCGATTGTGCGCGCAAGACCACCCTTTCACGCAGTTGTGGGATCCGGAGGATCCCGCGTCGGAGTGAAGGCTAGGTTCGCTATGGATCTGAGCCAGATCGTATTCTACCTCTTCGCCGGCGTCGCTGTGGCCAGCAGCCTGCTCATGGTCACGCGCAAGAACCCGGTCTACGCCGCCCTCTACCTCGTGGTGGCCCTGTTCTCGGTCGCGGGGCTTTTCGTGCTTCTGGATGCGCACTTCGTGGCGGCGCTTCAGGTCTTGATCTATGCCGGGGCTATCCTGGTGCTGTTCCTGTTCGTGATCATGCTGCTAAACCTGGGGCACACGCTCGAACCCGACATTCGGGGGCGCTTCTGGTGGCCGTTTGCCGCAGGGCTCGGGCTCGTGCTGTTGGCCGAACTGGTCGCGGTGACGCGGGGTACTCCGGAGCGACCGGGTGAGGATCTACTCACGCCGCTCCTGCAGACGAAGGGGGCGGTTGCGACCGTGGCCGAACCGCTGTTCCAGAGCTACGTCGTGGCTCTCGAAGTCACGGGCGTCTTGCTGCTGGTCGCGATGGTGGGTGCAGTGGTAATCGCCAAGCGGAAGGCGTGACGGCATGTTCACTGAGTCTCTAATGCTGAGCGCGGTCCTGTTTGCCATTGGCGTGGCGGGCGTGCTTCTGCGTCGCAATGCCATCGTGATGTTCATGTGCATAGAGCTGATGCTGAATGCGGTGAACCTCTTTCTCGTGGCCGTCTCGAAGTATGCCGGTATCGAGGGCCAGATATTCGTGATGTTCGTGATGACGGTTGCGGCGGCTGAGGCAGCGGTCGGGCTGGCCATCATTATCTCGATTTACCGCCACTACGAATCCGTTGACGTGCGCAACTTCAGGCTATTGAGATGGTAGGATTGCCAGTTCTGGATTCCATGCTTGCGCTGGTTCAGGAGGCGACGACGCACGAGCAGGTCTACGTGCCGTTTTTCCCCTCCTGGATGATCCTACTGCCGTTCATCGGGTTCGTGGTCAACGGAGCTGTGGGATACCTGGCGCCTGAGCGCCGCAGGCTGGTGAGCGTTGTGGGCCCCGGGGTTCTGGGCCTGTCGTTTCTGGTGGCCGCCGTGAACCTGGTGCTGCTGATGGGGGTTCACGACGCGGAGCCGGTTATTCGGAGCTACTGGACCTGGATGGAGGTCGGGCAGCTTCGCATCGAGGCTGCGCTGCAACTGGATCAGCTCTCGGTCATCATGGCGCTGGTCGTCAGCTGCGTGAGCTTCATCATCCACATCTACAGCGTCGGCTACATGGGGGAGGATCCCGGTTACGCGCGTTACTTCTCCTTCCTCAACCTGTTCGTCTTCTTCATGCTGGTGCTGGTGCTGGCCGCGAACTTCGCGCTGATGTTTGTGGGTTGGGAGGGCGTCGGGCTCTGCTCATACCTACTGATCGGTTTCTGGTTCACCGAGCCGGCGAAGGCGGATGCCGGGCAGAAAGCTTTCATCGTCAACCGAATCGGCGACTTCGGCTTCCTGGTGGCGATGTTCGCGCTGTTCGCCTACCTGGGCACGCTGGACTTTCAGGCTGTGTTCGCCATCGCACCGCGCGCCTTCGAATACGGCGGTGCTGCCATCACGCTGATTACGCTGTTCCTCTTCCTCGGCTGCACCGGCAAGTCAGCTCAGATCCCGCTCTACGTGTGGTTGCCGGATGCCATGCACGGACCGACGCCGGTCTCGGCCTTGATCCATGCCGCCACCATGGTGACCGCTGGCGTCTACCTGGTGGCCCGCACGGGGGTGCTGTTCGCGCTGGCGCCGCTGAGCATGAGTGTGGTTGCTGTAGTGGGAGCCGTAACCGCGCTGTTCGCGGCGACGATTGCCGTCCAGCAGTTCGACATCAAGCGCGTCATCGCTTACAGCACGATCTCGCAGATCGGCTACATGTTTCTGGCCGTCGGTGTCGGCGCCTACACGGCGGGCATCTTCCACTTGGCGACGCATGCCTTCTTCAAGGCACTGCTGTTCCTGGCTTCGGGCGCGGTGATCCACGCGATGCATCACGCGCTTGAGCACGTCGGCGAGGAAGCCGGAGAGGATGTGACGCAGGACATGAGGAACATGGGTGGGCTGGTCTCCTACCTACCCACGTCGTTCAGGACAGCTTGGATCGGCGCGCTGGCGCTGGCGGGGATCTTCCCGCTGGCTGGGTTCTTCTCGAAAGATGAGATCATCTGGTCGGCCGGTGCGCGAGGGCAATCGGTTCTCTGGGTGGTGGCGCTTCTCACGGCACTGCTGACAGCCGGCTACATCACGCGCTGGCTGGTGATGGTGTTCCACGGCGCGAGCCGGATCGGCGAGGGGGCGCGCAGGCATCTCCACGCGGCGCCCACCGTGATGCTGGCCGCTCTGGTTCTACTGGCCGTCGGCTCCGTGGCGAGCGGCTGGGTGAACGTTCCGGAAGCACTGCCCCTGCTACCAGAATTCACCTGGCTGCACCACTTCCTCCATCCGAGCTTCGCGGCCGCCGAGCACGTGCTGGTCGAGCACGTGGGCGAGCCGGCGCAGCTAGCGCCGTTGGGCGGTGGTGAAGGCACCTGGGCGGTCCTCTCCACGACCGCGGCGCTCTTGGTTGTGATCTTCACGTTCATGGCGCTGCGCAAGAAGAAGTACGCCCCGGCGCGGGAGGCGGCCGAGCCGGCGGGGTTCTGGCGTCCGCTGTATCGCAAGTGGTACGTGGACGAGCTTTATGAGCTGGTGATCGTGAGGCCGTTCAAGGCGTTGTGCAGGTTCTCATGGCGCGTGATCGATCAGGGGTTGATCGATGGCGCGCTGGTAGACGGTGTGGCGTACACGACGCGATTCGGAGGCTGGGTGGTTAGCCGTTTCCAGACCGGATACGTCGGCACGTATGTGCTGATCATTGTGCTTGGCGTTCTGATCATCCTCGGGGCCCTGGCCCTATAGGAAAGGGTGCGATGACGCTCCTGGCGAGTCTGTACAGCAGTCACTGGATCGTAACCTTCCTGGTCTTCTTCCCGGCCGTTGCCGGGCTGGCCTGCCTGTTTGTGCCGAGGGAACGTGTACGATACTGGGCCTTCGCAGCTGCAGCTCTGGAATTTCTGGTCTCGTTGCCGCTCTTTTGGACCTTCCAGATCGGGCGAGCGGACTGGCAGAACTACGTCTCGCAGCCGTGGATCCCC
>CANPVY010000019.1 GCA_947581845.1 uncultured bacterium
TGGGCCAACCGAGAGGCCGCACCGCGTTAGGGTTCTCCGGCCCCATGTGCCGGTATTGTGCCATCACGGGTGGGAGCGTGGGCGTGCGATGCTTGGAGCAGCACGGCGGACGCTCAGTCCGTTCATCCTACGGATTCGGGATATCACGGCATCGAACGCCACTTCGGAGGTCTGCCACCTCTCGCGGGCGGGAACGCTCTTCCTCTCAGCCCCTCCTCGCGCCCGCAGGCAACCGGAGAGCGCCGATGAGTCGGCATTGCGTTGATGTCAAGATACGATCTAGCGCCCACAAAGACTCGGGGCTACTCGAACAGATTCGTCTGAACGACCGGAACCTGCCGTGCCATACGTGAAGCCCACGTGCCCACCTTATTGTAAGTCAATACCTCCGCGCCCAGACCCGACGATGACTGCGCACCGAACACTGGACCGTGTGATGGGCGGGAGCCTGCCATGTACGTGATCGCCGAAGCCGGTGGGGACGCGTACCGGAACGCGCTCGTCGAGGCCCGGCCACGCGAGTACGCGGCGGCCGTGCGGCAAGCTGGAGGCGTCGGGCCGGTGTTCACACCGTCTACCGCAAGCTGGCCGATCGGCCGGGCAATCGAGTCCTCACTCTGCCCGAAGCGCGTTTATGGGATCGACCGCGGAGGCGCGGTGGGCCGGCAGGTAGCTGGCGACGGCGGCGACCCCGGTCAACCCCGCGGCCACGGCCACGAAGGTGACCGGATCCAACGGGCTCACCCCGAACAGCAGCCCCGCCATCAGGCGGGTCAGACCGAACGCCAGGCCCAGGCCGATGGCCACTCCGATTCCGGAAAGGATCAATCCTTGCCGTAGCACCATCCCCTTCACTTGCTCGGGCCGCGCGCCCAGGGCAATCCGCAACCCCAGCTCCCTGCTCCTCTGGCTCACCGCGTAGGAGATTACCCCATACACGCCGACGATTCCAAGGATGAGGGCGGCACCCGCGAAGATGCCCAGCAGGACCAGGGTGAAGGACGTCCGGGCCACGGACTGGGCCATGAGCGCGGGGAGGGTACGGACGCCCCGCAGGGGGAGGTTCGGGTTCACGGACCAGACGGCTTCCCGAACGTCCCGGAGGAAGCCAAATGTGCCCACACGGTTGCTCCGGATGGCGAAGCCCATGAACCGCCAGGTCTGGATCTGGTCCGCCGGCGAGCCCTCCCAGAATGCCAGGGTGACCTGGGGCCAGTAGACCATGAGGGGTGGATTCCGGTCCATTCCGTCGTACCTGACGTCCGCCGCCACACCCACCACCTCGTACCAGCGGACCGGATCAGGTCGGGCCGAGACCCTCTGACCCAGAGCTGCCTCAGGGGAACCCCAGTACTCCCGGGCCAGGTTCTCAGACACAATCACTCCCGGGTACCGGTTGTGGACATCCTCCCATCTGAACGTCCGGCCCGCGAGGAGGGGGATCTGCATAGTCTCGAAATAGCCCTCACCGATCCAATTGTGGCGGCGCACGGGTGGAGGGCCTTCTCCCGCCGGGGTGAAGCCGTCCGCGTAAAAGGGATTCACATTCCGCCATCCGTCCATGGGAATCTGCATGGCCAGGCCAACGGAGGTGACCCCTGTTACCTTCGCCAGGCGGCGCGCGATGGTCTCGAAGACCAGAGCGGCCTCTTCCCGATCGCGCACCTCCGTAGGTGGGATGTGGACACGGAGCGCCAGAATTTCCCCCGGGTTCCGGAACCCGGGATCCAAGTTCCTCAAGGACTGCAAGCTTCGGAGCATGAGCCCCGACGCCACCAGAAGGAGAAGGGCCAGGGCCATCTGGCTCACGGCCAGGGCGTTCTGGGTCCGGTGTCGCTCCCTTCCACTCATTCCGCGGGAGCCTCCCTGCTTGAGGGCGTCCACCAGTCCCCTTCGGCTGTGCTTCAGAACTGGGAAGATGCCGAAGAAGAGCCCGGCACCGAGAGAGATGGCCAGGGTGAACAGAAGCACCTGGGGGTTCACAGAGACCTCCTCCAGCCGGGGAAGCCGGGAGGGGCCCACGGCCACGAGGACCTGGAGTCCGGCGTGGGCCAGAGCCAAGCCCGCGAGGCCGCCCAGAACCCCGAGCAGCAGGCTCTCTTTGAGGTACTCCCATCCGATGCGACTTGTGCTCGCCCCCATGGCAGCCCGGACGGCCATCTCCGCTTCCTTTCCTTCAGCCCGAACCAGGAAGAGATTCGCCACGTTCGCACAGGCGATGAGAAGGACGACTGCCACTGCAACCAGGAGGACCCAGAGGAGATCCGCCACCGATCCCACGACATCGTCCTTGAGGAACCGAAGGTCCGGGGCGTACTGACCCGGTTCGCTGGAGCTAGCGGTCGGACCTCCCGGGAACTTCTCCCAGGCCAGGGGCAACATCCGGGCGACGTCAGCAGAGGCCTGTTCCAGGGTGACCCCGTCCCGTAGGCGGGCTACCGCGTCCAAGCCGATGTTGCCCACGAACAGGTTTTCCCGTCGATATCGGAGGGGGACGATGAGTGCAACGTCATACCCGAGGCTCCGAAGTGTCGGGGGCATCACACCGACGATCTCCAGGGTCCTCCCGTCCACGTGGAGCGTCTGGCCTATGACGCCCGGGTCCCCTCCGAAGCGGCTCTGCCAGTAACCGTGGCTCAGGAGTACGGTGAGGGGAGCCCCGGGCTCCTCGTCCTCCGGGGTGAATCTGCGGCCCAGGACGGGACCGACCCTGAGGGCACGAAAGACCCCACTTGTCACCCAAAGAGCCGGCACCGCTTCCGGATCTCCCCTGCCCGTGACGGCCACCGAACCCCCATTGTACATCCCGAGTCCCTCGAAGACCCGATTCTCCTCCTCGTAGGTGAAGTGCCATGCCGCGCATTGGCCAGCATCCTCGATCCCCCGGGCCGGCGCCGTGTGTCCCACGGCCACCAGGCGGTCTGCGTCGTCGAAGGGGAGAGGGGACAGCATGATGGCGTCTACCAGCGTGAAGATGGCGGTGGTGGCCGCGATCCCCAGGGTCAGGACCAGGACGACCACACCGCTGAAGAGCGGGTGCCTCGCCAGGGCTCGGAAGGCAAAGCGGAGATCCCGGGCCAGGTCGGCCAGGGCGGTCCAACGGCCGCCTGTGCGCCGGAGGCCCTCCTCCCGTCCGTCGATCCAGCGGTTCATCTGCGCGCGGACGTGGTCGGGCTCGCCGCAGATGAGCTCATCGGCAGCCAGGTGGGTGTCGCTCCGGGTTCGCGTGTCGGCCGTATCGCGAGGTTTCTGGACATTTCGCGGCGCGCTCCTTCGTGACGCGATACTTCGTCTTATGAAGTCCTAGTGATTAGACGGTCGTCGGGATGGAAAAGGTTTGAATCGAGGGAGGGAGCACTTGCAGCCCCCGCAGGCGCGGCGGGCCGCGTTCACGTTCTAGAACGCGTGTTGTCTTGGAGTACACTGGCCGTGGCTTCTGGCCGCTGGTGCGCGCCACCTTAGCACGTAAACGGATAAGTGAGGGACTATCTCGGCTGAGGTCCCCGGGAGTGAGCCTTCGGCATCGACGCATAGGAGACGTTCAACTCCACCCGCTGGCGTCGGATCAGCTTGCCGGACGTCTCGGGATCTTGCGCTTCTTCCGGGACGATGAGGAGCACATCCAAGGTTTCACGCTTAATGATGAGTTGCTTCCGGATCGAGGGCTGCGCTTCAGGAGGTTGGGAGAATAGCGAGTACCACGCTCTCGGTCGGAAGGCAGCCTCTGCTGATCCGACGGAGACAGGGTCTCCTTCGAGACCTGAGACCCCGGAACGAGACGTGCGTCTTCGCGAGAAGAAACGGTCGGCGGCTGGGGCACAAGTTCGCCCTGCAGGCGCTCAAGGACGCCCAGGAGAAGGCGGCCGTCGGGCCGTATCGGCTGCACGACTACCGCAGGAGCGTCGCTCGGCGGCTGGAGCAGAGCGGCGTCCCGCGCTCGACGGCGATGCGGATCACCGGTCACCGGACGGAGCACGTATTCCGCCAGTATGCCGTCGGCGAAGAGGAGGATGTGCGGAAAGCGTTTCGGCTGACTGCGGGCACAGTTTTGGGCACAATCGAAGTGCGGGAGGGTCGTGAAGCTCTGCGACCACTCCCGCAAGCTCATCGGTGAGGGGAACTTACATGAGTGGCAGGGGCGAGACTCGAACTCGCAACCCACGGATTATGATTCCGCTGCTCTGCCGGTTGAGCTACCCA
>CANPVY010000020.1 GCA_947581845.1 uncultured bacterium
CGGAGAGGGGCAGCGATCGCCAAGATCCGTGACAACGTGCTGCGCGCGCAGGTCGAGGAGGCCAGGGCCGCTGCGGAGCTCGCCGCGGAGCGCTACGAGCGCCAGCGGCAGCTCTGGGAGGATGACGGGATCGGGAGCGAGATCGCCTACCTCGAGGCGAAGTACCAGGCGGAGCTGCAGGCGGCACGGCTCGAGACGTTGAGGGCCCGGCTCGAGCGGACCACGCTCGTCTCACCCATCTCGGGCATCTTTGACGACCGCTATGTGGATGCAGGCGAGATGGTGGCGCCGGGCACGCCGGTGGCGCGGGTCGTCGACGTGGACCGACTCAAAGTGACGGGCGGTGTAGCCGAGCGTTTCGGGCCGACGGTGCACGCAGGCGACACGGCCAGGGTCAGTTTCGATGTGTTCGCGAACCGGGGGTTCACCGGCGTGATCGGGTTCGTGGGTAGTGCGGTCGATACCCGCAGTCGGACCTTCCCGGTCGAGATCGTCATGGAGAACCCGGAACGCGTGATCAAGCCGCATATGGTGGCGAACGTGGAGATCGCGAACCAGAGGTTGCGCGATGTGATTGTGGTGCCGCAGTCGGCGATCCTGCGCACGGAGGACGGCTACCAAGTCTTCCTGGTCGCAGAACAGGCCGGGAGCCTGGTCGCTGAGGCACGGCCGGTCCGCCTTGGCCCATCCTACGCAAACCAGACAGTTGTTCAGGAAGGTCTGCACGATGGGGACAGGCTGATCGTGCGCGGCCAGCAATTGGTCGAAGAGGGCAATCGAGTGCGAGTATTGAACTAAGGTCAAGACCGCCAGCGGTCATTCAGAGATAGAGGAACGAGATGTCCAGGTTTTCGGACGGTAAAGACAGACACGAACCCAGCGGGTCGAGCGACCGTAGAGGCGATGGTGGTCACGGGCGATTCAAGCAGCTGTGGCTGACGTCCTTCGCCGTGGACCATCCGACCAGCGTTTTGGTGCTCACCTTCATCGTCATCATCGCCGGCCTGATCTCTTATTTCCGGATCCCGAAGGAGGCGGCGCCGGAGATCACGATCCCGTATATCGCGATCAGCACCATCTACCCGGGCGTGGCGCCGGAAGATATCGAGACGCTGATCACTCGCCCGCTCGAGGAGGAGCTCAACAAGATCACCGACGTGACGGAGATCACGTCCACCTCGGTCGAGGGGTACTCGAATATCCTCGTGGAGTTCGAGGCCGGGATGGACATGACCGAGGCGCTGCAGCTGGTCCGTGAGAAAGTCGACATCGCCAAGCCGGAACTCCCGGAGCCGGCGGAGGAACCGATGATCATCGAGTTCAACTTCGCCGAATGGCCGATCATGCAGGTCAACATCTCCGGGGACTACAGCCTCGTCCGCCTGAAGCAGGTGGCGGAGGATCTGCAGGATCGGCTCGAGCAGATCCCTTCCGTCCTCGAGGTGACGCTGTCTGGCGGCCTCGAGCGGGAGGTCCAGGTGGACGTGGACCTGGCCAAGCTGAAGTACTACGGGCTGGCCTTCGATGACGTGATCGATGCAATCCGCGAGGAGAATGTCACGACCCCGGGCGGGACCATCGATGTCGGCGACCTGAAGTACTTGGTCCGTGTACCCGGCGAGTTCGAGGACACTCGCCTGATCGAGGACATCGTCATCACGGCGCCCGGTGATCGGCCGGTGTACATCCGGGACGTGGCGAGCGTGGATTTCGGCTTCAAGGAGCGTGACAGCTTCGCGCGGCTGGACGGCAGATCGGTCGTCACGCTGGGGATCAAGAAGCGCGTAGGCAGGAACATCATCGAGACGGCGGACGCGGTCAGGGCTGTCATCGAGGAGATGCAACCTGCCTTCCCTCCGACGACGGCTGTCAACATCACGTCCGATCAGTCCGACGAGATCGAGATGATGGTCAGCAGTCTGGAGAACAGCATTATCTCCGGGCTGATTCTTGTGGTCGCGGTACTGCTGTTCGCTCTCGGCGTGCGCAATGCCTCGTTCGTGGGCGTCGCGATCCCGCTGTCGATGCTTTTATCGTTCAGCATCATTCAACTAGCGGGCATCACGATGAACTTCGTGGTGCTGTTCAGCCTGATTCTGGCGCTCGGGATGCTGGTGGATAACGCGATCGTGATCGTCGAGAACATCTATCGATTCCGCGAGCGCGGCTATGACAAGCGGGAGGCGGCGAAACTGGCCACCGGGGAGGTGGCGATGCCGGTGATCGCAGCGACGGGTACAACGTTGGCGGCGTTCTTGCCCTTGGCGTTCTGGCCCGGCATCGTCGGCGAGTTCATGAAGTTCTTGCCGCTGACGCTGATCATCACGCTGAGCTCGTCGCTGTTCGTCGCCCTCGTGATCAACCCGACCCTCTGCTCGCTGTTCATGCGGCCGGAGGGCGAGAAACGCCCGGGACTCACCCGGGAGATGAAATGGGCAGTCTGGGGCGCCACGGCGTTGGTCTTTGTTGTCGTGTTTCTCATGCGTCCGCTGACCGCGGTCCTGCTGGCGCTGACGGTTGTCCTGCTCTACGCCCTCCACCGCTACGCCTTGGCTCCGGGGGCCCGCTGGCTGCAGGAGGTCAATCTGCCGGCGACTCTGCGCTTCTATGAGAGGGGTCTACGCTGGGCCCTGGCCCATCGCGGGATCGTCATGGGCCAGGCCGTAGCCGTGCTAGTATTGGCACTTATAGCCTTCGGCATATTCAGCCAGGGAGTCGTGTTCTTCCCCGAGGATATCCCGCCGAGGACCCTGTGGGTGCAGGTGGAGGCTCCCACCGGCACGCGCGCCGATGTGACGGACGGCATGGTCATGCGGGTCGAGAGGGAGCTCCAGGGTATCTCAGGGCGCGAGGACTTCGAATCGGTGGTGGCGACGGCAGGTTCGACCTCGGGTAATGGGATCTTCGGCGGGTCGGGCACGCATCTTGGCACCGTCGCGGTCAATTTCGTGGACTTCGAGGACCGCGCTCACGACGTGTTCGAGACGCTCGAGCTGATGCGCAATACGATCGGTGACGGTGTGGCGGGCGCCGAGATCGTGGTCGAGGTGCCGGAGCAAGGGCCGCCCACAGGGCTGCCCGTCAACATCGAGATCGTCGGTGAGGACGCCGGACTTCTGAAGCGTCTGGGTGATCAGGTCGTCACCATCCTCTCCAACTCGCCGGTGGGCCCGAAGCTCGAGGGGTTGGAGAGCGACATGGCCGACGCGCGCCCCGAGCTGACGGTCGAGATCGACCGCGAGAAGGCACAGCTGTTCGGTCTCAACACGCGTGACATCGGTTTCACCGTGCGCAGCGCGATCAACGGCGTGGAGGCCGGCGAGTTCCGGGATGGCAGCGACGAGTATGACATCGTGGTCCGGCTGGCCGAGCCGTACCGTCAGGACCTGAACTCGCTGGCGGACCTCACGATCGTCGCGGACGACGGCAGTCAGGTCCCGCTGCCTTCCGTGGCGACCTGGAGCGTGAACGAGAGCTTCAGCGGGATCAATCGTAAGGACCTGGACCGCGTCGTCACGGTATCGTCTGACGTGCGCTCCGGATACAACGCCAACGCGGTGTTGGCCCAGGTACAGGTCGAGCTTACCGATTTCGTGGCCGCGCTGCCGCGCGGCTACGATCTCCGCTATACCGGGCAGCAGGAGGAGCAGCAGGAATCCGCGGCGTTCCTGATGGGTGCATTCGCCACTGCGTTGTTCCTCATCGGCTTCATCTTGGTCTCGCAGTTCGACTCGGTGCTGAAGCCGCTGGTGATCCTCAGTTCGGTCGTCCTCTCGACGGTGGGCGTGCTGATCGGCCTGTTGGTTTTCCGCATGCCGTTCGGGATCATCATGAGCGGTGTGGGCGTGATCAGCCTGGGCGGTGTCGTGGTGAACAACGCGATCGTGCTGATGGACTATGTCGGCATCCTGCGGGAACGGGACGGGCTGAGCCGGCTGGAGTCGCTGGTGCGAGGCGGATTGACGAGGTTCCGGCCGGTGACGTTGACGGCGATTACCACGGTGATGGGCCTGATCCCGCTGGCCATTGGCCTGAACATCGACTTCTACGGGCTGTACCTGCGTCTGAGCCCGAACTTCTACTGGGGCGGCGAGTCGGCGGCCTGGTGGGCCCCGATGGCGATCGCCGTGATCGCAGGTCTCACGTTCGCTACCTTCCTTACCCTGGTGCTGGTGCCCGTGATGTACTCGCTCACCGATGACGTGGCCGACTTCTTCTTGCGTCACTTCACGCACCGGGAGGAT
>CANPVY010000021.1 GCA_947581845.1 uncultured bacterium
GTCAGCTGGACGCGGCACTGGAGGAGTCGTACGCTATAGTGTCACAACAGGGAGGGATCTGGAGAAGGCCGCTGCGCTCTTACCGGCACGACACGAGGAAGGTCGCCGGACTACAGGTCGATGGTGCCATTCTGTTCGAGCGTGTCTCTAATGCGCTCAAGATATTTGGTGAGGAATACTTGAGCCGTGTATACGGACTGACTGCCGAACGACTCCATCTGGCGGCATGGGACGCGTCAGCTCTCCGCAAGCTGGCCACGCTCGAGAGCATATATGAGAAGCTGACCGACGAGGCCGCCGCCCGCCGCTTGGAGATCCTCGAATGGATCATCGTCCTCCTCATAGGCCTCTCTATCGTCCTTCCCCTGCTGAGATGACATCGCGTCTCTCAAACACGACAGTTGTCGACCCGTCCTTCCGACCGACCACCATACAAAACGCGATCACCAGAAGAACGTGTAGGTGTACTTCAGCAATACCGTCCGATCCTCGGTAAACGGTAGAGTCGGGTAGGCACGGTCTCGGTCCAGGTTGAACCCTTCGTTGTAGACGAGCCAGAGGTCGTTGCCTTCGCGGAAGTTATAGCGGAGGCGAACGTTCGTCGCAGCCATGTCGCTGACATTGCTGTACTGGATGAACGCGTTCACAGCAAACTTCGTGTTGAGTGCCGTCCCGACCCTGAGGCGCATGATGTGGGAATTGAACCCCTGGTCACGGTCAGGGAAGCGGACCACATTCAGCGAGTAGTCCGTGCTCAGTTCCAGATGACGGGAGACGTGCCAAATGGGAACGAGCCAAACGTTCGCCAGCCAGCCATCGTAGAACTGCTGGACACCACCGCCGAGGAAGGTTCGGAATGGCCGACCGGGAGGCAGGCTGTAGTCGAACTCGAAACGCGGGAACCAGTAGCTCCCTGCGGGCACGAAGGTCCCGCCTGCGAAGTCGAGCTGCTCACGCAGGTCCTCGTAGTACAGCTCCAGGTCGAGGCCGAGACGTGATCCCGACTTCCAGAGGAGATCCACATCGTGCTCGATGAAGAACGACTCGACGCTACGGTCCGAGTTCCGCAGGGCGACGGACCCGAACAGCTGGAAGGGATCGATCCTGCGCAGTGGCCCCTCGCCTTCCGGATAGTAGAAATAGGCCAGTGAGTAGTAGAAGTCGGTGAAGTTCTGGCGCGTCACGAACCCTAGTTCGGGGTTGTAATCGGCGCCGAACCGTCGCGCGCTGAAGAAATAGGAGAAACCGCGCTCGCGTGCGCGGTTGATGTAGACTCGCAGTGCATTCGCTTCGCCGAAGCGGAACCCGCGATCCGCTATGATGTCGTCGTCGAAGGTCTGAGCCCAGCGTATCACCAGGTAGTCGTCCCCGAAGAGTCTGAACGTGCCATCGAGGCCGTAACCCACGTTGTAGGAATCGTCCTCGCCCAGGCGCGTCACCAGCATCGCCCCGGCGTTCGAGTACTCGTTGAACACGCGACGCCGAACGCGGGCGACACCGAAGTTCTCCGACGGCAGATCGGTGCTCCGCTGCGTCTGCATGTCGAGGATTCCGACATCCCAATCCCCCACCCTACCGACCATCCTCGCCCCGCCGAGGATACGGGTAGCCTCGCCGTCGTACAGCCCGATGCGCCGACTGTAGAACAGGCGCGTGGCGCCGCCGGTGAAGAAATCGAAGATGCCGGATCGCTCCTGGAAGAACTGACGCTTCTCCGGGAAGAACAACGAGAAGCGAGTGAGGTTGACCTGGTAGTCGTCTGCCTCGACCTGAGCGAAGTCGGTGTTGGCCGTGAGGTCGAGCGTCAGGTTGCTGGTCAGGTTGTACTTCAGGTCGGCGCCGACCTCTGCTTCCCCCTCGCTGTGCAAACGGTAGCCATCCCCGACATCGTTGAGCACGGACGTCTGCCCAACGCCGCTCACCACGTACGGCGTGACGTAGACCGGCTTGTGCGCGATCACGCCCTCAAGCACCGCATCCTGGGCCAGTGACGGCCTGAGGTGCTCGAACTCTGGCGGGATCTCCGGGAAGACCTGCCGCTCGTTCTTGCGCGGGATGTACCGGTAGGCGGAGATGCCCATCTCGACCCGACCGCCCTCCGCTTGAAACCCCAGGCTCGAAAACGGGATGCGCAGCTCGGCGAACCAGCCCTCGGACGTCTGCACCGCCGCCACATCCCAGTGCGTGTTCCAACTGCTGTTCCAGTCCCCCTGCCCGTCGCCACTGATCGATACATCACCCCGCAGTCCCGCCGGCGTGGTGAAGAACCAGAGACCGATGTCGTTGTCGTTGAACGGATCGATCACGACACCGAAGCAGTCGTCGTCGCTCAAGCGGTCGCGGTACAGCGAGTTCACCTGGATGCGCGAGGGATCGGAGTCGAAGAAACGGCCCGCGACATAGAGATGATGCTCATCATAGGCGACGCGGATCTCCGTCCGCTCGCTGAGCTCGCCTTTGAAGGTCGGCGTGTACATCGTCAGCGGGAACGGATCGATCCCATCCCAGGCCGGCTCGTCGCTTAAGCCATCCAGCTCGACCGTGCCCCGGATGCGCGGCAGTACGAATAGCTGCTCGGCATCTCTCGACGCCGAGGTCGGCGGTGTCTGTGCCGGGAGCTCCGAGGCACGGCCCGCTAGCGCCGCGGCGACGGCCAGGGCCGCCGCGCCAACGACCAGCCGAGCCCGTTTAGGTGAAAGATTATTTTCATATCGGTACATGGGTCGCTTGCCCTGCGTTCGCAATGGTTCGCACCTTCTCGGTGCTAGTGCGAGTGGTAGTGGCGCGACGGGTTGATCTCGTCGAGGGCCCAGATCGCCATGGCACGCACCGGCGGCTGCGGATCGCGCAGCGTGTCGAGCAGCGGATCGACAGCGCGCTCGTCACCACGGATCCCGAGCCACTCCGCCGCCGAGCGTCGCATCCTGGAGTCGTCGTCGCGCAGCGCGGCGATCAATGCCGACAGTTCCCTGGCCAGCGGCCGGGCTGCGTCGCTACCGAGGCGACCGGTCCAGACCTCGTCATTGTCCCAGGGGGCGCGTCCCCACTCAGCGAAAACGGCGGCGCGCGCCGCGTTGGCCTCGCGTCCGCCGATCTCTCCCAGCGCCCAGATCACGGGTCCGCGCAGCTCCTGGTGCTGCTGGAGCGCTTCGAGCAACGCGGTTACGGCCGCGGGGTGCTCGATCTCTCCCAGCGACAGAGCGGCCATCTCGCGTACCAGGGGATCCTCGTCCTCGAGCCGTTCGATCAACGGCTGAATGGCCATGTAGTCCTTGATCTCGCCCAGGGCCCAGGCAGCGACGAGGCGAACGTCGGCATCGGCGTCCTCTAGACGTTCGATGAGCGGTCTGACGCCACGTGTGTTCTCCAACTCACCCAAAGCCCACGCTGCGTATCGTCTGACGATGGGGTCGTCATCCTGTAGCTGCTGAACGCGCATCGCTACCGCGTCGCCTTCCTGCACAGCGCCCCAGATCTCGATGCTCGCCAGCGGGAACGCTACGGCCAACGCCGTGAGCGACGCGGACACCAACTGACGCTGAGAGATCGGCGCGCGGTCCAACCCTCTGGCGAGTATGCTATGAAATCGCCTTGCCAAGCTCGAAGGCTGCGCCATCGCGAAGGCACCGCGCGGCGCTCGCCGAGCGATCTGCGCATGGGCGATCTCGAAGAGATGCACGGCATACACATCGGAGCGAACACCCAAGTGCAACGCCTGATCATCGCAGGCACGCTCACGTTCAAGGGCGTTGAGCCGCGCGGCCAGCCACACCAGCGGGTTGAACCAGTAGACCGCGCATACGAGCTCGACCATGAGCAGGACCGCATAGTCCCAGCGCGCGACGTGAGCGAGTTCGTGCAGTAGCACGATGCGTTTCCGCTCCATCGACCATGATGCCATAGCTTCCGGAAGGATCACCGCCGGAATCCACACTCCCCATGTCAGCGGGACCGCCACTTCCTCGCTGACGAGCACGCGGATGCGGCGCCGAATCCCCAGGCGCAGCGCGAGCTCCTCGGCAAGCGCGCAGACATCGGTCGAACCGCAACCCTTCGCGCGTCGTGCAATGCCGCGCACCCGGAGGGCATCGAACGCGAGGCGGCCGAGCAGCACGAGGACACCTACACCCCAGATCAACAGGACGATGCGGGCCGCAGACGGTCCCGCCCAACCCCGTTCCCCGGAGCCCGCCTGCACGGCCCCAGCCGTACGCGGATCCGCCGACTGGTCTTTCCCAACAAAGGCCCGGGACTCCTCCGAAGTCTCCAGTACCACGGGCACGCCGTTCTGCGCCG
>CANPVY010000022.1 GCA_947581845.1 uncultured bacterium
CCCGGTCGTCCTCTCCTTTACCCTGGGCATCTCGATCCTCTCGGGTGTCTTCTTCGGGCTGTTCCCCGTCCTGCGCTGGGGGCATGTGGATCTGGTGAACGCGCTCAAGCAAGGGGGGCGCGGCTCGGGCGCCGGTCGCGAGGGCCACCGAACCCGAAACGCCTTGGTGGTCGGGCAAATCACTCTAGCGCTGGTGCTGTTGATCGGGTCGGGCCTCATGGTCCGGAGCTTTCAAGCGATCCGCCGAGCGAACCCCGGTTTCCGGAATCCCGAGCAGATCCTCATTCTGGGCGTCACGGTTCCCAGCGCCGCGGCGGAGAGCCCCGACGAGGTCCTGCAGACCCACGAGACCATCGCTCACCGACTGGTGGAGGTCGCAGGCGTGACCTCGGTCGGGTCCTCGAGCTCGGTCACTATGGATGGCCGGGGTGGCTACGACCCGATCTTCGTCGAGGACTTCCCGCTCCCCGAAGGTCAGCTGCCACCCACGCGCCGCTTCAAGTGGATCGGCGCCGGATACTTCGAGACGATGGGTAACCCGATCGTCGCCGGCCGCACGCTGAGCTGGGCGGACATCTACAACCGCGCCCGGGTGGTACTGGTCACGGAGAACTTCACTCGCGAGTACTGGAGCGATCCGGCCGACGCCATCGGCAAGCGCATCGGAACAGGACTGGCGCCGGGTAACTGGCGCGAGATCATCGGCGTGGTCGGCGATGTCCGGGACGACGGCATCACCCAGGATCCCGTGGCGATCGTCTATTGGCCCATGCTGCTGGAGGATTTCTGGTCCGAGGTCCGCGGCGACGAGCCCTTCGTAGCCTCGACCCAGTTCTACGCGATCCGCAGCCCGCGGGTCGGGACCGCCGGTTTCACCCGCGAGATCAAGGAGGCCGTCTGGTCGATCCTGCCCGACCGGCCGCTCACCAGCGTCCAGACTCTGGATGACGTCCTGCGGGGCCACATGGCCCGTACGTCGTTCACGCTGGTGATGTTGGGCATCGCCGCCGCCGTCGCCCTGCTGCTCGCCACGGTCGGTGTCTACGGCGTGATCTCCTACCTCGTCAGCCAGCGGACCCGCGAGATCGGGGTCCGCATCGCCCTGGGCGCCGAATCGACGAACGTGACCCGGATGGTCCTCAGGCAGGGCCTGGTCCTGGCCGTCATCGGGGTGGCGCTGGGGCTCGCCGCCGCCTACGGGCTGACCCGCTTGATGGAGGGCCTCCTGTTCGGGGTGAGCGCGCTCGACCCGCTCACCTACGCCACGGTCGCCGTCTGCCTCACGGCGGTCGCCCTCCTCGCCAGCTACCTGCCGGCGCGCCGCGCGGCGGCGGTCGACCCCATGGAGGCGCTTCGCGCGGAGTAGCCGCTTCGGAGTGGTGGAGGGCGCGGTCTGCAGCCCGGTCCGAGGATCCCCCGGCCGGCCATGCCGCTCGGTCAGTGACGACCGTTCGTTTCCGGGACGGCCGCATCCCAGATGCGAACGCCAATGCTCTGACCTGCCGCGCGGAGCGAGTGGAAACGTCCCTTCTGACGCCTCGCCCGCTGCATTCCTATCTGGCATAACCCATGCAATTTTCGCGGATTTGACAACCGCGACCGTCATCGCATGGAGTCGATCGCTATGGCGCAGATTCCCAACGACCTCCGCTTCGCCGCGCGCTCGCTGGCACGTAATCCCGGGTTCGCGGCGCTTGCCGTGATGATCCTGGCGCTGGGGATCGGCGCCAACACCGCCGTGTTCAGCGTGGTGAACGGGGTGCTGCTGCGGCCGCTGCCCTACCCCGAGCCCGATCGCGTGGTCATGGTCTGGTCGGTGAACCAGGAGCAAGGCTGGGATCGAGCGAACATGTCGCAACCGGACCTGGCAAGCGTGCGCGAGCTCGCCGCCCTGGAATCCGTGGAAGGGTATGCCACGGAGGTCTTCGCGCTCACGAGCCCGGACGGGGCCCAGCTCGTGAGGGGGGCTTTCGTCAGCGGCGGGATTCTGCAGGTGTTCGGCTTGGCGCCGACCCTGGGGCGCGACCTCCGCCACGAGGAGAGCCACCCGCTCTCGGCGGAGCGCGTCGTCGTCGTGAGTCACAGCCTCTGGCAGCGACAGCTGGGAGGCGATCGGAACGTGCTCGGGACCCGGCTGCAGATCTCGGATGAGAGCTACGAGATCGTCGGAGTGGCGCCCGCAGGGTTCGACTTCCCGCACGGGGCGGAGCTGTGGACACCGCACCGGCACCCGTGCTACGCGACCCGCGGCTGCCGCATCCTGCAAGGAGTCGCGCGCCTGAGCCCCGGTGTCGATCCGCCCGTGGCCCAGGCAGCCCTCGCCGCGCTCGCCACCGCGCTGGGCACGGAGTTCCCGGATACCAACGGCGAGTACAGCTTCCGGATCGAGCGCCTCTCGGATTACCTCGTGGCG
This sequence comes from uncultured bacterium, assembly GCA_947581845.1. GTDB lineage: Bacteria > Gemmatimonadota > Gemmatimonadetes > Palauibacterales > KS3-K002. The sequence goes on from CANPVY010000022.1 coordinate 2,414, forward strand.
GATGTTCGGACCGGACTCTGGGTGCTGCTGGGCGCGGTCGGGCTCGTGCTTCTGGTGGTCTGCGCCAACGTGGCCAACCTGCTGCTGGCCCGAGCGTCGGCGCGCCGCACCGAAGTCGCGGTCAGGGCGGCGCTCGGTGCCGCGCGCTCGCGGCTGCTGGGCCAGTTCCTGGTCGAGAGCCTGCTCCTGGCAGCGATCGGCGGCGCCGCTGGGATCATGCTTTCGCTCTGGCTCGTGGACGCCTTCAAGGAGACCGCCGCCGGCAGCTTCCCTCATATCGATGCGGTCGCCGTCGACGGGAGCGTGCTCGTCTTCTGCCTGGCGTTGACCGCTCTCGTGGCCGTGCTCTTCGGCCTCAGTCCCGCGCTTCACGCGACGCGGCGTCCGATCGCCGACGCCCTCGCCGGCGCGGCACGCGGCACATCGGGAAGGCGCGAGAGCGTTGCACGGACCTGGCTGCTCGTCAGCGAAGTGGCGCTGTCCGTCGTACTCCTCGTGGGAGCGGGCCTGCTCGCCCGGAGCCTCGGCCAGCTCTACCGGATCGACCTGGGGTTCTCGAACCGCGAGGTCCTACGCTTCGACCTGTACCTGCCCGCCGGCCGCTACGGCGATCCCGAGGCCATCACGGCCTTTGCCCAGGAACTGGAGAACCGCATCGGGATGCTTCCCGGCGTCCTCTCCGTCGGCAGTGCCTTCGGACCGCCCTTGACGGGCGAAGGACCCACAGGGAACGTCGATGTGGAGGGGCGCTCGGCACCCGACCCGTCCCAGGTGACGTACGCGTCGGTGCACCCCGCGACGCCGGGGTATTTGCAGACGCTGGGGCTGTCACTGCTGCGCGGTCGCGGCATCGAAGCGGCCGATCGCCAGGACGCTCTCCCGGTCGCGGTGGTCAACGAGGCGTTCGTCAGGCAGAATTTCCCAGGCCAGGAAGTCCTGGGCGCGCGTGTCAAGGTAGCGGTACCCTTCGGATTCGGGAAAAGCTGGACCGTGGTAGGTGTAGTTCGCGATGCGCGCCGGTACCCCGACGCGGAGCCGCGCCCCGAGGTGTACGTACCCTTCGCCCAGGCCGCATCGACCATCTCTTTCGTGAACAGGGACGTGCGCGACTTGCTCGCTCGCACGACCGTGCATGCGCGCGGACCTGCCGACGCGAGCAGCCTCCTTCCCGGCATCCGGGAGCAGCTCGCGGCCGTCGATCCAAACGTCGTGCCCCAGCGGGTCGAAACCGTGGCCGAGGCGATCCGCCGCGCCGCAGCACCGACCCGTCATTACCTGACGCTGCTGGGCCTGTTCGCTTTCCTGGCCGTGGCGCTCGCCTCCGTAGGTCTGTACGGTGTCGTCGCCTATCTCGTCTCGCGGCGCACCCGCGAGATCGGCATCCGCATGGCGCTCGGCGCAGAGACGCCCAGGATCGCGGCGACGTTTCTCCGGCAAGGAATCGTGCCCGCAGCGTGGGGCGTCCTCTTGGGATTGCTGGCTGCGCTTCTCGCCAGCAAGGCGATAAGTGCTCTCCTTTTCCAGGTCGCACCGACGGATCTCAAGGTCTACGTCGGGGTCGGCACCCTGACCCTGGCGATCTCGGTGACCGCCATCCTGCTGCCCGCCCTGCGCGCGACCCGTGTCGATCCCGTCGAGGCGCTCCGGCTAGAGTAGGGTCCGCGACCGGAAGCGCCCCGGCGCATCATCGAAGGCCCCGAGACGTGCCGGCACGCTTCGGCGGCCAACCTGCGCCCAAACAAACATTGATCCGCTGGGACTAGACCGGGGTCGGCGTGGCTAAGGAGCGACCGAGAGACCCAAACTCGCTGCGTTCTCCCGGATCCGGTCGTCCAGCGAGACTATCGTGAGCCTGCCGTGCGCCTCGTGGAACATCAGCGCCGTCGCCAGATGGAGCGCATCCCGTGTGCGCACAGGCTCGTGCGGGAAGCGGGCGCAGGCGCGATCGAGCACTCGGCCCGTCATCTCCAGCGTCACCCAGGAAGCTGATACGATGTCGAGCAGCTGGAGCGCGGCCAATTCATCGGTGGGGGCGAGACGGTCGCTGATCACGCCACGGGCCAGGGCCCGCGCGCACTCGACCCTCGTGAGGGTCGACGCCAGTACCCGCTCCGCATCCGCCAGCAGCTTGCGGACCTCCGCTTCTCCCGGCTCGCCCAGCAGCCAGGTGAGCACGGCGCTGCTCTCGGCGTAGCCGATCACCGCTCCTCGCGCTCCTCGGCGAGCAGCGTCCGCGCGGTACCGCCGGGCGCCCTTACCGGGGACGCCCGGTAGGCGTCTGGATCGTGCGGCTCGCCGATCCGCAGCGCGCCCGTCTCGGTCAGGCGCCGCAGGGCGCGGTCCACATCCGACTCCGGTGCGCCGGGCCCCGGCGCGCGCAACTCAGCGACGACGCGGCCGCGATCGGTCACCAGGATGACCTCACCCGCCTGCACCTCGCGCAGATACCGGCTCAAGCGGGCCTTCAGCTCGCGAATGCCGACAGCTTTCATAGCAAAGGATGTAGTCTCGTGAGACTACATAGGCA
>CANPVY010000023.1 GCA_947581845.1 uncultured bacterium
CTGCCGGTGGGTGTCAAGTGGCCCAACGATCTCATCGTGGGCGATCGCAAAGTCGGTGGCGTGCTGAGCGAAGCCTCGTGGTCGGGAAGCGCGCCCAGGCACGTCGTTCTGGGCGTTGGGATCAACGTGCATCAGAGGCGTGCCGATTTCCCGACCGCGCTTCGGGATGTGGCGACCTCCCTCGACTTGGCGGCAGGCCGGAGCGTCTCGCGGCTGGCGCTCGCGGATCTCATCATCACGGAGGTCGAGGAGCGCTGCGTCAACCCGCCGGAGAGCCTCGATCGCGAGTTTCTGCGACTCTTCGATGAGTACGATTGGCTGCGTGATCGACGCTGCGCGGTCGCGCAGCAGGGCGCCGCGCTTCTACAGGGGACGGCGGTGGGCGTGGCGCCGGACGGGGCTCTGCTGTTCCGCCCCGACCACGGCGCCCTGCAGCGGGTGACGTCCGGACGAATCCTGGTGGAGGAGCTCCCCTTGCCCGACTACTGAGATGAGTGGATTGCTGCTGGCGATTGACATCGGCAACACGGAGAGCGTGCTCGGGCTGTTTCGTGGGCGTGAGTTGCTCCGGCACTGGCGTATCTCGACGGACGTCCGCAGAACGCCCGACGAGCTGGCGCACCTGCTCGGCCAACTGGTGGCGCGGGAAGGTGTGGACGTGCCCATCCGAGGTGTAATCGGCTCGGTGGTGCCCGCGGTGGAGCCGATTGTGACCCGCGCTTTCCGACGTGCCTTCGGTCGCGAGCCGCGCCTGATCGCCAACCCGGCTCGGCTGGTCGAGGACGGTGGCCCGCTGCCGATTCGCCTCGATGTCGAGGAGCCTTCCAGCGTCGGCGCCGACCGCATGCTGAACACGCTGGCCGCCGCCCAGCTCTACGGTGTGGACATGATCGCCGTCGATCTCGGCACGGCAACGACCTTCGATTGCATCACTGGCAACGGCGTGTTCGTCGGCGGCGTCATCGCGCCGGGCCCACGCGCCGGCGTCGAGGGATTGGCACATCGCGCCAGCAGGCTGCCCTACATCGACCTCGGTCCCCCAGACATCGTGATCGGACGGCGAACCGATAGCTGCCTGCGATCAGGATGCTTCTACTCCATTGTGGACGCGATTGACGGGATGGTACGGAGGATCAAGGCGGAGTGGAATCGTCCGGAAGCGCTGGTGGTGGCGACGGGAGGTCTGGCAGCCCTGATCGCGCCGCATTGCCAGACCGTTGATCTCGTCGAGCCTTACCTCACTCTCTACGGCCTCGAGATCGCCGATCGGCTGCTTGCCGATCGCTAGGCGGCTCGACGCATCTTGGAGCGAATCTTGTCCAGCGCCCGGTCGGCCGTGTCGGGGCTGATCAGCTTCACGATGAAGTAGATCACAGCCAGGAAGAACGCTAGCTTGATGGCCCCCACCAACAGAGCCGTCAGCAGCCCCAGCACCGGCAGCAGGATGGCCGAGGCCACCGCCAGGGCGACCAGAGCCCCCACCAGCAGCACACCTAGCGTGAGCAGTCCTCGCAGCATTCTCGTCCTCCTCCTGCCCTAATGCTAAGCCTAACGCGCAGTCGCGGCAAGCGGTGGGCGCGCGCGTGGCTTCCCGGTCTACTCTACGCCGGACGGGCCCCGTAGGTTTCACAGCCCGGGAGCCTGCCGCGGGGTGGTCCGATTTCGGCCACAACTGCAGGCTCAGGGCGGCTCCCCTGCCAGCTTGACAGAGGTGGGCCTCTTTACGACTGGCACACTTTCTGCCATTTTCCCGGCGGCTAGCGGAGTAACGTAAAACGGCTGTCGGCGGTTCCCGGCCCCGCAGGGCGGGGACCGGCGCTTGGGCTTTGTGGATTGCCCAGGGCTAACGCAACAGGATTGAGAGAGAGGAGGAAAGCGGCGATGCAGATCAAACCCCTGGCCGATCGCGTTGTGGTGAAGCCGCTCGAAGAGACCGAGCAGATGAAGGGCGGCCTGTATATCCCGGATACGGCTAAGGAGAAGCCGCAGCAGGGTGAAGTCGTGGCCATCGGTCCCGGTCGTGTGAGCGACGAGGGCAAGCGGATCGAGATCGAGTTGAAGGTCGGCGACCGGGTGATCTACGGTAAGTACAGCGGCACCGAGGTCACGATCGCCGATGAGGAGTACCTCATCCTCCGCGAGTCCGACGTTCTTGCCGTAGTGGCGAACGCGAAGAAGTGAGATAGCGAGATTGGCCGCCCGTGCGGTTGGCGCCGGGGGCGGCAATAGGAAGGGACGTCTTGTGCGTAGGGAGTAGGGAGTCAGACTGCGGATCCCGGCAGGCAAGCGGCGTCTGGTCATGAGCCGGGCCGCACAACACGCAAAACCAGGAGGCATTTCGAGATGGCGAAGTTGCTTGAGTTCGATGCCCAGGCGAGGAACGCGCTCAAGGTCGGGGTCGACCTGCTGGCCAGGGCCGTCAAGGTGACGCTTGGGCCCAAGGGGCGTAACGTCGTCCTCGAGAAGAAGTTCGGCAGCCCGACGATCACCAAGGACGGCGTCACCGTCGCCAAGGAGATCGAGCTTGACGACCCGGTCGAGAACATGGGCGCGCAGATGGTCAAGGAGGTCGCCAGCAAGACCAGCGACGTCGCCGGTGATGGAACGACGACGGCGACGGTGATCGCCCAGGCGATCTTCAACCAGGGCCTCAGGGCCGTGACCGGTGGTGTGAACCCGATGGCGCTGAAGCGCGGGATCGACAAAGCCGTCGATGCGGTGGTCAAGGAACTCGAGAACATCTCCGAGGCGAGGACGGGCAAGACGGAGATCGCCCAGGTAGGCGCGATCTCGGCGAACAACGACGAGGAGATCGGGAATATCATCGCCGAGGCGATGGAGAAGGTGGGCAAGGACGGCGTGATCACCGTCGAGGAGGCCCGCGGCATGCAGACGGAGCTGGAGACCGTTGAGGGGATGCAGTTCGACCGCGGCTACGTCTCGCCTTACTTCGTGACCGATCCCGAGAAGATGGAGGCCGCGCTCGAGGACGCGTACATCCTGGTGCACGATAAGAAGATCTCGACCATGAAGGACCTCCTGCCGGTGCTCGAGAAGGTGGCGCAGACCGGCAGGTCGCTGCTGATCATCGCCGAGGATATCGAGGGCGAAGCGCTGGCCACACTCGTGGTCAACAAGCTGCGTGGCACGCTGAAGGTCTGCGCGGTCAAGGCGCCGGGCTTCGGCGACCGGCGCAAGCAGATGCTCCAGGACATCGCGATCGTCAGCGACGGCAAGGTGATCAGCGAGGAAGTCGGCTTCAAGCTGGAGAACACGGTAATTGGTGACCTCGGCCAGGCGAAGCGGGTCGTGATCGATAAGGACGCGACCACGATCATCGACGGTGCCGGCTCCGAGGAATCGATCCAGGGCCGCATCCAGGAGATCAAGACGGCGATCGATAAGTCGACATCCGACTATGACCGCGAGAAGCTGCAGGAGCGGCTGGCCAAGCTGGCTGGCGGTGTCGCCGTCATCAACGTGGGCGCTCCTACCGAGACGGAGATGAAGGAGAAGAAGGCCCGCGTGGAGGATGCGCTGCACGCGACACGTGCCGCGGTGGAAGAGGGCATCGTGCCCGGCGGCGGGGTGGCGCTGCTCTGGTGCCAGAAGATACTCGGCGGCGTCAAGGTCGCTGGCCACGACGAGCAGATGGGCGTGGACCTTGTGCGTCGCGCGATCGAGGAGCCGACTCGCCAGATCGCCGCAAACGCCGGTCAGGAGGGCTCGATCGTCGTGGAGCGTATCCGCGAGAAGGACGACCTGAACTTCGGCTACAACGCCCAGACCGACAAGTTCGAGGATCTGGTCAAGGCGGGCGTGATCGACCCGACCAAGGTCACGCGCACCGCGCTGCAGAACGCGGCGTCGATCGCCAGCCTGCTGCTCACCACCGAGGCCGTGGTTGTGGAGAAGAAGGAGGAGAAGGAGCAGCTTCCGACTCCCGGCCCTGATATGGGCGGCATGTACTGATCATCCGCGCGACCAGTGGCGTTGCAGAGGGCCCGGGAATTTGCCGGGCCCTTCTGCTTGTGCGGACGTGCCGGCTCGGGTTTGCTGCCTCCTGGGCGTGGTGATAACTTTCGGCGTGTCCGGACGACCTCCCCCTTCGACACAACGCGGCAACAAGTGAACTGATGG
>CANPVY010000024.1 GCA_947581845.1 uncultured bacterium
ACCGAGGATCGAGTAGAGGTAGGTGACCCCCGCCGTCACGGTACCGTCGCTCCACGTGTTCGGGAAGTCGCCCGACGCATCCGGCGTCAGGATCGCGTACGCCTGCCAGCCGGGTTCGACGGTGTTGCCCAACGCATCGTATGCCTCGTCGCCGTCACAGTCACCGTCAGCGTCGAACGTGCTCCCTCCGTCGCACGACCGGAAGATCAGGAGCTGCTCCAGGTTGTCCGCCGCCCGCTCGCGGATCCGGTCCACGATGCCCGGGTTGGCATCCCGGATGACCGCCAGTTCGGTGCCCGCAGCCGCGATCTCCATGTCGTCGGCGAACTTCGCTATGAAGGGGTCCACGTACTCCTCGGCTGCCTCGTCCCACACCAGCGTGACCTCGGCGTCCGCCTCCGAGCCCGGCGTGATCCCGGAACCCAGGTCGAGGCTCTGAATCGTCACGCGGGGCGGGGCCTCCGGCCCCTGGAACAGGCCGAGATAGAAGTCGTAGATCCCCTCCGTGAACGCCTCGAAGGTGACCGAGTCCCTGCCGCTGTACATGGCGAGGATGATCTCCGTCGTGTCACCCGCCTCCAGCCGGAACGGGCCCAGCGAGTGCTGCGACAGGTTGCCGTACCGGTTCGCGCTCCAGCCCTGCCACGTCGTGTCACGCCAGGTCTCCGGACAGCCAGTCGGACCGCAGCCCGGCAGGTGCAGTGTGTCCGGACCATCGTGCGCACCCAGAGGGCGACCGGAGACGTACTGCCAGTCCCCCGGCACGTACCACTTCGGCGCACACATGTCGCCGTCCGGCCACTCGTTCGACTGGAAGGTCGACCAGCGGTCCCCAAGGCCCCCGCCCACGAAATCGGAGCAGGCGCTGCCGTCCAGGATGTTCTCCTTCGTGTCCGACATCACACCGAAGCGCATGCGGTCGGTACCCGAGTTGAACACGTCGCCCCAGGTCCCGAAGTTCCAGTTCACCGCATGGTTGTAAGTAATCGTGTCACCCGCCAGCGGGTGCCCCGGCATATAGAACGGGCTGCCCACCGTGGTGAACAGCTTGTTGCGCAGATCCCCGATCGGCGACTTGAGAATCATGATCCCGTGCGCCCCGGCCTCGAAGCCGTCGGGCCGGCTGCTGTTGAACCCCTCGCAGCTCTGCCCGACGAGCGGGATCGGGTCAGCATCCTGGCACTCGGGGCTGTTCAAGTCACTGCTCTCCGCCGAGACCCAGGCACCCCTCTCCATGATGAAGTAGTTGTCGCCGTCCTGACGCCGGCCGGGCCAGCCACCGATCCCCCAGTAGATCGAGTCGTAGTCGTGCGCTACGCCGTACAGCTCCTCGCTGTTGTTCACGATCAGCGCCGCCCAGAACTTCGCGTTCGCCACCGTCGGGATCGTGAAGCTGAAGGCGTCAAAGTAGAAGTCGAGACCCAGCGGGTAGCCCTGCCGCGTCGGCTCACCGACGCCGCCCGGCACCACCTCGCCGAACTTCTTCAGCGTCGTGCTGTTGTAGTCGTTGAAGTGACCGTAGGTCGCGAAGTTGTTGCCCATGAACTTCGTCGGGTCCTTCAACGCCTCCGGAACCTGCCAGCGGTTCCAGCGGAAGTCCGTCCCCTGGTCCTCGAACAAGGCGATCCAGTTGTCCGGCGGGATGGGCCGGTCACCCAGCCAGACCGTGCCGCCATACGACCAGGTCTCCGGGCAGTTGCTCCCCGGCAACAGCTGGTAGCCCGCCCCCATGTTACAGCCACCGAGCCCGGCCGAGTGGTCCAGGCACGACCCATCCTCCGTGCTCACCACGCCCGAGAGCAGCGTGCCCACCAGCCCGTCCGCCGCATTGATGTCCTTCGGCCGCGCGAAGACCTCGCCGTTCCACAGCACCGAGAAGCCCGGCGGATCGCCCCTCACGTTCTGCATGCTCTCGACACCCTCGACCAGGTATCGCACCCACTCGCTGCGGGGTACCGACCACATGATCGGGATGCCGAACGATTGGAAGTAACAGCCGCTGCTGAACTGGGTCGAGTACTGGCAGATGGCAGGCCCGCCATTCCACAGGTAGTACTCGTCGCCCGGGCCCGTGTTCGTCTCGTACATGCGGTTGTCGCCCACCAGCCTCAGACTCGTGAAGGCGCGGTCGCCCTCCCCGAACAGCGCGAACCGCGAGTGCACGTCCCTCAGCGCTGCATGCACATCCCACGGCTCTGTCCCCTTCTCCGCCGCGAGCATCGGGTCCACCTCGATGAAGCGCGGCGGCTCCTCCTGCGCAGCAGCGGGCTGGGCCAGCGCCAGGAAACCCAGCGCCAGGCAACCGACCGCCGCCACGACTCTGTTCGCTGTCAAACCATGAGGAACCACGAAACTATCCTCCGATCGATGGTTGATCTGTCATGCCGCCGCTGGATAGCGGCCCTTCAGACCCCAAAACCTCTTGAACCAGCAGCTCTGCGTCCCAACAGCACGTGGCGGCGGGGTCGCGCGCGACCCCGCCGCCCCATCCGGCTCTAGAAGCTCATCCGCAGGCCGATGTTGATCCGGCGCCGCGCGCCGAAGATCTGCGGCCGGTCGTAGTACGTGCTGTTCACCGCTTCGGGGTTCGTCGAGTTACCCTGGCGCGCCCGCAACTGGTCGATCGCACCCGCATCGCAATCGCCGGTCGTCTCGAACGGCTGGATGCAGTTCTTGGTGTCGAACACGTTGTCCACCCGCAGGAACGCGCCGTACAGCAGGTTCCCGATCCGGAAGTTCTTCTCCGCACGCAGATCCACCCACCACAAGCTCGGACCGCGTGCGGTGTTGCGGAACAAACGCTCGTTGGTTTGTGTGCCCGCCAGGAACCCACGCGTAGGTGTGTAGGGGTAACCGCTCTGCGCCTGAAGCGTCACCGCAAACTTCGTGTGCTTCAGCACCGAGCCCAGGTTGAAGTCGCCCAGCATGATCTCGGGCGGCTCCTCTCCGGCCGCGAAGTAGAAGATACCGTTGAACCTGTGCGGCACGTCGATGTCCGAGATGATCTCGCGGTTGACGGCCGGCAGCCCCTGGTCCTGGTTCTCGAACTCCCGATCCGGCGGAGCCGCGTTCGTACGCGTTTGCGAGTAACTGTAGTTGAGGTCGAAGCCCCAGTAGTTTCTTATTCGCCGGCGCAGGCCGAGCTCGAAGCCGCGCACCGTCTGGTAGTCCTGGTTCGCCAGCACCGAGTACGCCGGCGTGCTGGTCCCGTAGGTCGCACCCGGATCGGAGATCCCGAACGCCTGGCGCAGACCGGTGAGACCGAACTGGTCCTTGTTGAACAGGATCAGCTGGATCCCGTAGTCGTCGAATACCTCAGCCAGGTAACCGATCTCGTACGTCGTCGTCGACTCGATCAGCAGGTTCGGGTTGCCCAGGTACGCCACCGTGTACGTCGTGGACTCGATGATCGGCCCGCACTCGTTGCTCAGCTCGGACCCCGGATCCGTGAAGCCGCACGGTATCGCCTCGCCGGGCATACCGATCGAGGTGTTCTGATAGATGTTGTTGAACAGTGGGTTCTGGCTCAGCCGCGAGAAGTTGAAGAAGATGCTCGACGCTGCCGTGACCGGGAAGCTCACACCGATCCGCGGGCTGAACTGCGTCCGCGTCCTCGACTCCTCCAGGTCGTCGCCGAAGGCGATCACCGCGGCCGAGTCACGCGTCGCACCACTGCAAATCCCGATCGTCCATGCGGGATTCGGCTCGATCATCTCGCCCGTGACCGGGTGCCGCACCGCTCCGAAGTCCCCGGGATTCGAGCAGACGTCGATTGCCGTGGTCCCGTTGGTCGGGTCGAGCGGGTCGACGAAGAACAGCCCGCCAGCCTTACCCCAGTCGAAGCGGAAGCCGAGGGCGACCGTCACGAAGTCGTACTCGATCTTGTCCTGAATGTACCCCGCCGCGTTGAACGGCTCTGCGCGGTAGAACTGGTCGACCACCAGCACCTCGTTCACGCCGAAGTTCGAGCTCTGCTCGTAGTCCAGGTCATGACGCTCGTAGTGGATGCCGGCCTGCAGGTTGTGATGGTCGGTCACCTGCGACTGAACGTCGAAGCGCGAAACGAGAGTCGTCAGGTCCTCACCGCCGTAGCCGAACTCGTCGGTGAAGAACGCTGGCGTCTGGTTCGTCACACCGCTGCGCACGAACCGGTTGTTGTCGAAGTTCGGGTCGTCGAACGCATCCTTCAGGCAGAGGCCTTCGTAGAAGTTGCAGCTGGTGCGGCTCTGCTTGAAGATTCCCCCCTTGATGCTGTACGCCGTCCGCGCGAACGTCTGGTTGAAGCTCGCCACCGCCAGCGTGCGGTCGATCTGGACCGAGGCCTGCGCCGCGTCCCAGTTGTCCTCCAGACCCAACGCCCAGGCAGTGTCGGCCAGCGTATTGACCAGCGGTGACTCGAAGAAGTTGTTGTAATAGCGCATCCAGTCGAAATCAAAGACCTGCTGCTGCCGCCGGAAGTCGACCACGCTCAGGTTAAACTTCACGGTCGGCGTGAACATGAACGTCAGCTTGCCCATGATGTCGCGGGTCTCGTCGTGCCCGAAGGCGCGCCAGCCGGCGAACACGTCCCAGTTCGCGGGGGTGAGCCGCGTCGTCTCCGGACGCGTCCTCGTGGCCGGGTCGTAGACGTCGTCGTCGAACTCCAGCACGCGCTGGGCACCGCCCATCTGCCGACCGGCCAGCATGAAGCGTAGCCGCGGGCTCTCGGCCCCGAACTCGGTGCCCGGCACCGGGCCGCTGATGAAGCCTTCGAAGAAATCGAAGTTCTCGATGTCATCCGCGTCGCTGCCCAGCGCGCCGGCGACCTCGGTCGTCTGATACTCGAAGGCCCCACGCAGATCCGCGCCACCCTCACGGGTGCTGATGTTGATGATCCCCGACAAGGCGTTCCCGTACTGCGGCTCGAAGCCGCCACGGATAAAGTCGATCTGGCTGACGGCCTTCCGCGTGATGCTGAACGCCGGGCCGCCGAA
>CANPVY010000025.1 GCA_947581845.1 uncultured bacterium
CGACCAATGGGACGACCGCGCGCGAGGTCTGTGAGGATCCGGCGCGCTTTGGCGCCGACCCCACCTACTTCACGGGCCTGCTGGCTTGTTCGGATCCGGCCGTACGCGACAGCGGAGCGATCATCGCGGCAGAGGACGACTTCGAGGAAACATCAACGAGGGTCCAGGTCAGTCCGCGGCTGGGTGTCACGTTCCCGGTGACGGCGACCACGAACGTGTTCTTCAACTACTCGATCAACAGTCAGAACCCGCAGCTGAACAACGTGTTCCAGAACACGAGCATCGGGACCGTCGGTGAAGCGCGCCCCTGCGGGCTGGCAGGGGTTCCGCGCGATGCGGCTCAAAAAGGCGAGTGCGGGCCGATCATCTTCTCGCATCAGTTCTCGACGTCGTTCCTGGGCAACCCGAATCTGGAGATCGAGCGCACATCCAGCTACGAGATCGGCGTGCTATCGGAGTTGGGAGACGATTGGGCGTTGAGCTTCATCCTCTTCAATAAGGACCAGTTCGGGCTGACCGGCGTGAGGAGGGGCGGCATCGGCGTGCAGGATATCGGTGCGACCCATGGGACTTCGTCACCCAATTATGATGTGCTGGTGAACGAGGACTTCCAGACCGTGCGGGGCCTGGAGGTCGGCGTCCGGCGGCGACTCGCGAACTACTGGGCCTTGGATGTCAACTACTCGTTCTCGCAGGCGCGGACGAACGCGGCTCCTCCGGAGCGGGAACGGCAGAGCGTGGCCGATGAGGGGGACCCGACGATTCGCCGGGAGATCCGCTCCGAGATTGACCAGCCCCATCGTCTCAATGCGATGTTGCGGTTCGCCACGGGAGCGGAGCCACCTGAAATCCGTCTGGGAGGCCTGAGTATCGGTGAGGCCTTGAAGCACAGCAACGTCGCCATGAGCCTCCAGGCGTCGAGCGGAATGCCGTATACGCCAACGACGGACTTCACAGGGACAGGTCTGGACCAGCTGGAGCGGAACAGCGGTCGCGGACCCGCGACTTGGTGGGTGGACCTGCGCGCGTCAAAGGGCTTTCGCGTTGGCAACCTCACGTACAACGCGTTTGCGCAGATCGACAACCTGTTCGACCGGAAGAACTGCTTCCAGCCTCTTCCGACGACGGGGCGTTGCGATTATGGCTCGCGCGACCAGAGCCGCAGGCGGCAGGGGAACACGGTCGGTGAGTCGGCGCCGTCGACCTACTTTGACCGGCCCCATCTGTATGGGCCCCGCCGTCAGATCAACGTCGGTATCCGGGTCGACTTCTAGAGCTGGGTTGGCGGGCTGGCGGACGGGCCTACGGGAGATGGCCCGTCCGGCCGGCTGCCCCCCCCAATAGCGATTGAGGGAGAGCTATGAGATCAATGTTACATGGGTACAGGCGGGTGAGCCTCGTTCTGGCAGGCGCGCTGATCGGCGTCGGTGCGGCCGCGGAGTTCGCTGTGGCGCAGACTGTGGACCCGCCGGAGGGTCGGCTCGACGAGAACGAGGTCAGGCACGACATCCGCACTCTGCAGCGTGATCTGAGATCTCGCTTCCTCCTGTTCGGCCAGGGTGACCGCGCCACTACCGGCATGCGGCCGACCGGACAGATGGAGATGTTCATGACCAACACGGGGATAGTCGATGCTGCGGATCTCAACATGGATTCGCAGCCGGACTTGTCCGGCTGTGCGCATGCGCTATGTGCGGGCCAGGGCCGCAGCCAGTATTTCGACGTCTCGCCGCTCTTCGCGGCTCCGCAGAGCGAATGGCTGCGCTTCCGGGAGCTTGTCCCATCGCTGTACAACGCCACTGGCGGTGGTTGGACGGTCTCTCGAAACGGACCCTCGGATGGGTTTCGTGAGATGCTCGCCTCCGACAATCAGTTCGGGGTACTGTTCTCCGGCGCCTCGAGCACGGCCGACGCCAGCTGCCTCGACCATAGCGGCCACATGGACGGCAGCCTGGCGACCGGTATGACGCTGCTGGCCGGCAGCAACTGCCCGCCGACCTGGCCGCTGTCGGGCGGTGTGGCGACCTGGCTCGGCGCATCTCCGGTCTCGCTGGACGCGTATGACCAGACGCAAGGCGTCTGGGCAAGCGATTTCACGTTCGATTGGTGGCGTGTCGATCCGACGCTCATTGATCGGAGTAAGTTCTTCGGCAACTTCCAGACTTACGGCGCCTACGACGATTTCAACTCGGGCATGATCGGGCGCTTCGGGAACGTCGTTCCGAGCGGCATCGGTGAACCGGATGACCAGGGTTGGCCGCTCGGCATACGCACCGAGTTCGATGCGTTCACGTTCGCGTTGCCCACTGTGTCCAACTCGTTGGTCTGGCGAGCCCTGATCATCAACGAGACCGAGAAGGTCTACGGCGTTGGGCTGGACTACGAGAAGCTCTACCTGGGGTACACGTTTCAGCCGATTCGCACTCAGGAGTCGTCCTTCTACATGGAGGTCTGGCGCGGTGCGATCCTCACGGCGGAGTCCGGTACGGGCAGCCCGAATTGTCCGGGTGTGGCGCCGCCCAACAACGGGGGCATCGATTGTGTCGGCGACATCGGCTTCGACCAAGGTGCGACCGGGGCGGTCGTACTCAAGTCGCCGATTGGTGATCTACGAAACGTGCTGTTTACCTGCTCGACGGGCGAGAACGCGCAGCGTGCCGCGGAGCGGGCCATACCGTGCAGCAGCGATGAGTTCTACGACCCGGGCAACGTGCACGCGGGCGACACGATCACCTATAACCACTTCAGGATGTGCCCGTACGGCGGCAGTTGCTCGAGCGAGACCTATTTTGCGGGGTCCGACCGACAGGATTTCGGTGCCATCGCGTCCACCGTGGAGGACATCCTGAACGGGCGCGACATCGGCGACATGTCGGATGGCTTCCAGTACGCCACGTTCCGGAACCCCAACTTCCCGCAGCAGCCGACGCCGCACGCCTTCTGGGTGCCGGGAACGTGGGACTACACGGCGAACGGCACTGGCGCGCCTGACACGCTTTTCGTGCAGACTTGCTACGGTCCGCCGGGAACAGGGCGTGAGAACCGGACCGACGCGTGCGTCGTCACGTGGGCGGATACCATGCCCGTCGGCGAACTGGGGAACTCGGCTTACAACAACCAGGAGGGGAACTGTGCCTGGTTCTCGGTCGGGCCGTTCCCGCTCGCCGCCGGCGATACGACGGCGCTGGTGATCGCGACGGTGGCCGGTCCGGATTCGGCGTCGTTCGAGGCCGAGGTCAACAACATCATCGATCTCTACATGAACTTCTACCTCAGCCCTGAAGCGCCGCCCAAGGTCACAGTCATGGGGACTGAGGTGAGGGTCGAAGATCCGGCGCTGGGGCGCGGAAGAGGTGAGGTGACACTGTTCTGGGACGACGCTTCAGACGACTTCGTCGATCCGTTCCTGGAAGACTTCGCAGACAAGCTGGCGGCAGCGGCCGGCGGCGATCTCGCGAGGATCAAAGCGCTCAACCCGGATCTAGAGGACAGGATTCGGGAGCGCGCGCGAGACAACCTCGAGCGGATCCTGCTTTTCAAGTCCTGCGACGGCGGGTCCACCTTCACGGCCAACGACCAGCAGGACGGAGTGCTGGACTGTGATGGCGATCCAGCGACGGATGTGCTGGGGCAGCAGCTCGGTGCCGGCTGGCAGGCGTACGCCGTGCTGCCGGTCGATGCGGCGGGAGACGCACCGAACTCGTTCGTGGACGAACTCGTGACCCCAGGGTTCAGCTACCTGTATGTTGTTGGAGGGCAGAGCCGAGGCGCGAGGTTCGCGATTGTGGACTCTTTGGACGTGGACGGCGACGGCACTCGCGATCTCATCGGTCCGGACAGCTTGGTGCTGGCGCCGAGCCTCACCAACCCGCTCGCGACCTCGACGACCGAGCCGAACGTGGTGAGCGTCTACGTTCCGGCGACGGTGCAGGCGGGCTCGCAACAGAACCAGGCGGTCATACTTCCCGAGTCGGACTTCGCGCTTGTGGACGCGGGTGAGGTTCAGTTCACCGGAACCGATGTGGTAGAGGCGCGCTACCGGGCGGTAGTCGGTAACCAATTCGAGGTGGTGGATGTCGACGTCGCCGGCGAGCGCGTGAGCACGCAGGTTGTGGCGCGCGACGTGGTATTCGCGACGAGCGACTTGATGACCGCGGCAGATGTCGTGATCGACTCGACCGCGCTCAGCACGGAAAACCCGAATGGCGTGAACGTGGCGGGCACGCCAACAAGTGAGACGGAGACGGTAAGCCCGCCGGACACCACGACCACGGTAAGGGTATACGACGGTCTAGGGATTCTTCTCTACAGAGATGACACAGGCGAACCGCTGATCGTGTCGACTCTCTTGGACGGCGAGAAGACGACGCCGGCGAGCTTCCTCAACCGTCGGCCGGTCGACGACTTCATCGGCTTTCCCGGTTTCGTCGTGACGGTTGACGATACCGATGCAGGGGATTACGAGTCGCAGACCTATGAGCTGGGAGTCGGTGGTCCGGCCATCGCGACCACTGTGTTGCCGACCGTTGGCTGGGACGATCAGAACAGCGTGGCCAACCAGGCCGGCGGGATCAGCGCGTTCGGCCGCTACGACATCAGTTGGGTCGGCCATACGTTCGGGCCCAGCTCGCCGTTCCAGATAAACCGGGAGAGGCCGAGCGAGACGCGGGACGCCTTCGTCGCCTCGATGGAGGCCCGCGCCGTGGGGCAGGTGGGGCGCGTGGACGCAGAGGCGGCTGCAGCGATCTCGTCCGCCACAGGGACGACGGTGACCACGGATGACCTCGTTGCCGTGGAGCTTCCGTTCACCGTAACAAACTCGTCGTTTGAGCGTACAGTGGACGTGGCGATGCCCAGGCGGCCAGGGTCCGCGAGCAGGATCTTACTGGGCAATCCGGGCACCGGTGATACAATATCCGTTGCGGTACCGGATGATACCTGGGTACCTGGCGACCGACTCTTCTTCATCGAAACGGTGTCGCTTGACAGCGTGGCGGATGTCGGTGGGAGCGAAGCTGTGGTGCTCGACGGCAGCGGACAGCCCATCACGGTCCAGAGGACGGTGGCTACGTTCGCGCCAGCGGTGTTGAGCTGTCGGTCGGCTCCGCGTGAGAGCTGTAACCCGGTGGCAGGTCTGGGCGTCACGGGAGGTGGCGACTGGATATCGAACTTCGAGGGTCAGAACCTGGCGGTTCAGTACATTGCGCCGGTTGGGCTAGCCGACCAGGTCGCCTTTGATGTAGAGGCGGCGATCAGCGGTAGCGACGTTATTGATGCAGGCAGGGACATCAGCGCGCAAATGGACAGCATCAAGGTCGTGCCGAACCCATACATCATGTATTCGCGCTATCAGATCGCCACCGCGACGCAGGACGATGCACGGCTCATGTTCACGCATCTGCCGCCTGAGGGTACACTCCGGATCTTTACGGTGACTGGCCAGTTCGTGCAGCAGATCACGTGGGGTCCGGAGGATCTGGCTGGCAACGGCGATCTGTTCTGGAACATGCGTACTCGCGAGGGGACCGATGCCGCTTCCGGGCTGTACGTGTTCGTCGTGGAGGCACGGAACCCGGCGACGAATCAGATGCTCAAGAAGATAAGCAAGTTCGTGATCATCCGCTGACGGGGGAGGCTTGGCCAATGCTGAGAAAGAGTTTTGCCCTGACAGTTGGGGCGCTCGTCATCGCCTCGTCGGGTGCCTGGGCGCAGAATGTTGGAGAGGGACTTCTTCCTGGGGCTGGAGAGTCGGCGAGCCGTGTCGGGACTCGAGGGGCGAACTGGCTTGAGTTCCCCGTGGGTGCCCGTGCTCAGGCACTCGGCTGGGCGGGCACGGCGCTGATCAGCGGCGCGCAGGCGCTCGCCTGGAACGTTGCCGCAATCGCCGAAGTCGAGTCATTCGACATCGCATGGAGCTACTCCGAGCTGTTCGACGAGGCCGACATCACGCACCAGTTT
>CANPVY010000026.1 GCA_947581845.1 uncultured bacterium
TGCCCGGTCCCGGCTGGCCTGGGCGCATCACGGCGAAACTTGTGCCAGGCTCGTGCCGGCGCGATAGTAGGACGATCGTGGCGCGCTACAGTTGCTGAATACTCCTCAGGAGTGACATGACGTCCCCTACTGTCTGGAACAGCCTTCGCCAGGCGGGCTTGGCCCAGGCGCTGCTGGTCTACCTGGGCGTGTCGTTCGCCGTGCTCGAGGCCGCTGACATCTTCACAGATCAGCTGGGGCTGCCCGGCTGGGTGTTCCCCGGCGCGCTGATCCTGCTCTTGCTGGGCCTGCCCGTCGTGGTGGCCACCGCACTGGTGCAGGCCCGGGTCGCGACGCGGCCGGAGCCCGCTGCTGCACCCTCCGATGTTGCAGCTCGCGAGCCAGCGGTTCCCGAGCCCACACCTGTGGCTGAGGCCGAGCCCTCTGCCGTGAGCTTGGAGGGACACTGGCTCACCTGGCGCAAGGCGATCCTCGGTTTCGTCATCGCGTTCGCCTTCTGGGGCATCGTGGTGTCCGCGTACATGGCGATGCGGGCCCTGGGGATCGGCCCGGTGGGCTCACTGGTCGCCGCAGGGGTACTGGATGAGCGGGAGCGTATCATCATCGCCGATTTCCGAAACAACACCAGCGATCCGCTCCTCGGTCAGGCGGCCACAGAGGCGTTCCGCATCGATCTCAGCCAGTCACCGATCGTCACGGTCGTCGATCCCACCTACGTGGACCAGGTGCTCGCCCGCATGCAGGGCGATCCGACCCGGCCGCTCGACCTGGATCTGGCGCGCGAGGTCGCGATCCGTGAGGGGATCAAGGCGATCATCGCCGGCGACATCACACCGGTGGGTGGCGGCTTCGTACTTGCCACTGAGCTGATCGCCGCGGAGGACGGCAGGCTGATCTACGGACACCGCGAGACGGCCAGTGATTCCACCGCGATCATCGGCGCCATCGACCGGCTGTCCAAGCGGCTCCGTGAGCGCATCGGCGAGTCCTTGAAGACGATTCGCGCCAACGAGCCGCTCGATCGAGTGACCACGGCGTCCCTGGAAGCATTGCGCAAGTACTCGCAGGCGGTGCGCGTGATCGAGCAGGGTGACCATGAGCGGGGCATCGCGCTGCTCGAGGAAGCGGTCGCCCTCGACACGGCCTTCGCCATGGCCTATCGCAAGCTCGGCGTCACCCTGAACAACATCGGTCAGGACCCGGCCCGCCGGCGCGAGGCGCTCACCATGGCCTACGAGCACCGGGATCGGCTTACGGAGCGGGAGCGCTACCTGACGCTGGGCAGCTACTATACGAGCGTGACCGGGGAGAACGACAAGGCGATCGCCGCGTATCAGTCGTTGCTCGACATCCAACCCAGCGATCCCTGGGCGCTGAACAACCTCGCCATACTGTATCTGGAGGCGCGGGACTATCGGCGTGCCGCCCTGCTGTTCAACCGCGCGATCGAGTTCGACTCCACGGGCTCCCTCCGCTATGGCAACGCGGTTGAAGCTACGGCAGCACTGGGGAACTTCAGTGAGGCTGAACAGATCTTGCAGACCTTGGCCGAGAAGTTCCCTGGACACCCCGATGTCCCGCGTGTCTCCGCCCGGCTCGCCTCGGCCCGCTTCGACTATGCAGCAGCCCAGGCGCAGGTTGCCGCGCTCCGCGAGGCACAGCGTGCGAGCCCGCTCTGGCAGTTGGGGACAAGCTCCATGCTGGCCGAGATCGCCGAGGTTCAGGGCCGGCTGAGCGACGCGGAGCGTCACATGCGCGACCTCATGAGAGTAGCCGAAGAACAGGGGCAGTACGGCATGTACATCAGCGCTTCCCTCAAGGTAGCGTTTTACGACGCCATGTTCAGAGCTCGCCGCGAGCGCGCTATATCAGTGGTTGAGGCCGCGCTGGATCGCTATCCGCTCTCATCGATCGAGCCGCTCGAGCGACCCTACGGACTGCTGGCGCTGTTCTATGCGTTCGTCGAACGACCCGAGCGGGCCCGCATGTTGCTCGCGCAGTACGAGGCGGCGGTCGATCCGCAGATCCGTAACGTCGCGAGGGGCGAAGAAGACGTCGCGCTTGGCGTCATCGCCCTCGCTGACGGCCGCCCGCAGGATGCGATCGCGGAGTTTAGACGCGCCGATCGCGGCCCTTGCCCTATCTGCCTGTTACCCCTGTTAGGGCAGGCCTATGACCTTGCGGAGGAGCCTGACTCGGTCATCGCCATCTACGAGCGCTACCTGAACACCCCCTGGCTCGGCCGGCTGGGCGACAGTGACTGGTACGCGCTGGCCGGGATCTACGAGCGCTTGGCCGGACTCTACGAGCTGCGCGGCGACCGGGAGCGGGCAGCGCACTACTACAACCGCTTCATCGAGCTCTGGCAGGACGCCGATCCCGAGCTGCAGCCGCGCGTCCAGGCGGCGCGCCGCGCCCTCGAGCGGTTGTTGCAGGAAGGTTCCAGCGGCAGAGGCGGCTAGCCAGCTAACCGCCGCGCGTGTGCATCTCCCGGTGGGGGTCCTCGCGCAGGTCCTCGATCGGGTAGAGCGGGCCGCGAGCAGAGTTCAGACGCTTGCGCTCCTCGGCGCCGCGATCCAGCCGCGTGCGCCAGCTGTTCACGATCAGCGAGCGGATCTGCTCGTGTGACGCGCCCTCGCGCAGCGGCGAGCGCAGGTCGATGCCCTGGGCCGCGTACAGGCACAGGAACCAGACCCCGTCCGCGGTGATGCGGCTGCGGTCGCAGGTCCGACAGAACGGCTCGGTCGTGGAGGCGACGATCCCGAAGGTCGTGCCGTCGGGCAGCACGTAGCGCTCGGCCGGCGCCGAACCGTTCTCGCCGAGCATCCGGATCGGGCCGTAGTGGCGCTCCAGCTTCTCGAGCATCTCGCGCGCCGAAACGACCAGCTCCATCGACCAGTGCGTGGCGCCGCCGACGTCCATGTACTCGATGAAGCGGACCTCGGCACCCTTCTCCTTACCGAACTCGATCAGATCGACGAGCTCGTCCGCGTTGTAGTTCCGTATGATGACCGTGTTGATCTTGAGCCCGCCCAACCCGGCGCGACCCGCCGCGTCGATCCCCTTGAGTACGTG
>CANPVY010000027.1 GCA_947581845.1 uncultured bacterium
ATCCTCAGCCGGGATCCTGCGGATCGCGAAGCCGACGTGGTTCAGGACATAGTCTCCCGGCTGCACAGGCTCATCCACGACATCGAGGCGCACTTGTCGTTTCAGACCCCAGAAGTCAACGGTCGCTACGAGCCCTTCTACTTCCAGCACTCGGCCGGGTACACCTAAACACATCACTCTCCTCCTTGCCCGTCTACGGACTGTGGGGCAGCGTTCTCATGTGCAGATACCATACCTCGGGGCCCAGCTGCCTGAACGGTACCGGGAATCCTTTCAAACTACGCTTGAAGCGGCCGCTCGCCAGTCACAGCCGACTCGCTGCGGCCCGGCCCACGGTCGCGCCGGGACATTTCGCCACAGCTAGCCGCGCAGCCGTGCGAGGCGGAGTGCATTCGCGATCACAGCGAGCGACGCGCCCATATCGCCCAGCAGCACGGCTGTGATCAGGTTCACCCAACCGGGTAGAACGCCTCCCGCCAGTGAGAGCTTGATGGCGAGGGAGGTGGCGATATTCTCGCCGATGACAGCCGTGCTCCGCCGCTTTGACTCGCAGCGCCCGAGGCCCTACTTTCGCTCCATGTTCCGTCGGTTCCGCGAGAAGCTCGAACGCGCTCTGGAGCGCCGTGAAGCGGATCGCCCGCTCAGCCGCGTGGACGTCGACGAGCTGCTTTCCGCCATGCGTCGGGAGGTCATCGACTTGCGGTCGCGCATCCCCCGGCTGGAGAAGGAGGCGGAGCGACTCGCCGCGCGTGCCCAACAGCAGATCCAGCGGGCCGAGCTGGCGCACAGCAAAGCCCAGGAGGAGGAACGCGCCGGCCGCCAGGACGAGGCCTATACAGCCCTGGAGGCGGCGCGGCGCGCTCTCAGCGACGCCGAGTCTCTGCGCAACCAGGCGGCGGAGGCGCGTGAGGAGGCGGAGCGCCTGAAGGCAGAGGCTGCAGACAAGCTGGAGCAGCTGAAGGCGGCTGAGCGTAACCGTAGCGCTCTAATCGCTCGGTCGCGACGCGTGGGAACCGCCCGTAAGCTGGAGGAGATGCTCCGGGGTCCTGGCGGTGGCATCCGCAGGTTTGAGCGGGCCGAGGAGGATATCGAGACGGCGGAGGACATGGCGGCGGCGACCCGAGAGGTGGAGGAGGCGTTGGGCGAGCGGCAGCCGGTGCAGGAGATCGAGACGGATCTCGAGCTTCGACGCCTTGAGGCGGCACGTCAGGCCGACGAGATCGAGAAGCGCCTCGCCGACTTGAAGCAGCAGATGGAGGAGGAAGGGGGTAGCTGAGCCAGCCTAGAGTTGCTCTTCAGAGAGTCGAGACCGAGACATGGGTCTCATTCCGTTCTAGCTCCGCCCGTTCATCCAGTCGATCACCTTACTCCAGCGCCTCCGTGAAGAATGGCTGCCATTTCTCCGGGGCCGACGGCCTTGTGAGCAAACTGACGACGATGAGCAGGGTAATCGAGATGATGACGCCTGGAATCACGATGTACTGACTGTCTGCGAAGTCGAATTCGGTCCCCCCCAACGTCAGCGCGAAGTCTACACCCAGTCGACTGAGCACACCGATCCCAACGATGCTGCCCAGGCCGCCGGCGATGCAGGCGACACCGCCCTGAGCGGTCACACGCTTCCAGAGGAAGCAGGCGAGCAGCGCCGGCGTGAGGCTGGCTCCCACCAGGGAGTAGGCATACAAGGCCATTTGCAGGACAGTTGTGAACTGAGTGAGAAGAAGCAGACCAAGGATGCCGAAGAGAACGACGGAGATGCGCTGAATAGTCAGTTTGCGCTTCTCCGCCGCCTGCGGATTGATGAAGCGCTCGTAGATGTCGCGGCTCAGGTTGGTGGAGGGCACGAGCAGGAAGGTGTTCCCCGTCGAGAGCACGATGGCCACGGCAGCGGCAAGTAGCGCGGCTCCGCCCAGCACCGGTAGGCCGTGTCGCGCGACGTGAAGGATCACCGTCTCTGATCCAGGACGGCCTGGGATGAAGGTCTGCTCCATTAGAGCGGGGTATGCGGCACGGCCGACGATGGCCAGCAGGGCAAGGGCCGTCTCGATGACGACGACGCCGAGGACCATGCCGATCACGGCGCGGCGTGCCGCGGTGGCGTCCTTCGCGGAGAAGAACTTCTGGTACATCCCGCTTTCGCCGAGCAGAAGCAGGAACGTGGGCATCGACACACCGAGCACCCAGAGCACGTTGTGGCCGCCGAGCACGGAGGTGTGACCTGTGGGCAGATTCTGCAGGACCTCTCCCACGCCGCCCAGCTCGAAGACCATGTAGGGGAGCGAGAGCAGGACAGCGAGCGTGATGATCGTCCCGTTGAGGATGTCCACCGTGACGATCGAGACCATTCCCGCGAGGGCGGTGAAGACGACGATCGCCGCCGCCGTGATGTACATGCCTTCGGTGGGTGAGATCCGCCCGTCGGTGACGATGGCGAGGATCCAGCCGCCGCCGCGGAACTGATAGGCGGCGATCGTGACGTAGGCCAGGATGATGGCGAGGGTACCCAAGACTCGGGCGGCGGCGTTATAACGCTGCTCGAGCAGGTCGGGGACCGTGTATTGCGCGATGCGCCGAACCCGCCCCGCGATGAAGTACGCCACGATGAGGCCGACCCACGCGCCGAAGGAGAACCAGAGTTCTGCGATGCCGGTGCGATAGGCCAAGCCGGCGCCGCCGAACAGCGAACCGGACCCGATCCAGGTGCAGACCAGCGTGCCGACCAAGAGGATGACGGGCACGGTGCGGCCCGCCACCATGAAGTCCGCGTGACTCTTGACCGCGCGAGATCGCCAGAGACTGACCGCGATGAGGATGAGTGGGTAAGCGAGCACGACGGCGATCAGCAGATTCATGAAACTCCTCCCGTCTGCCGACAGAGAGCCACCCGGTGTGGGTGCAGTGATTGAGGTCGGGGTTCTGAAAAGCGGCGGCAACGTAAGCTGGAGGGGCAGGTTCGAGCAAGGGACGTCGGGCGGCAGGGTAGCGAAAGCGCTTGCCTGGCCTTGTGTGCACGCCGGGGTGGCCTAGGATAGGGGACGATATGGCGATTGATGTCTTCCTGATGCGGCACGGCGAGACAGAGGCGAACGTCCGGCAGATCCTGCTGGGCCGGCAGGATTC
>CANPVY010000028.1 GCA_947581845.1 uncultured bacterium
CTTCACCTCCTCGCCGATGATCACCAGCTCGGGGTCGAGGTCGCGTGCCCGGAAGGCGCCCTCGATCTCATTGTGATCGGTAATGGCGATGCGGTCGAGGCTACGGGCGCGCGCGGTGGCCACCACATCGGCGTAGTCACTGCGGCAGTCATGGGAGGCCCGGGTGTGGACATGCAAGTCGAGGCGCAAACTCGTCATACGGCTTGGCTCAGCTTATCGATCTCCTTCCAGGTCTCCCACGTACGTCGCTCGAGCGTCGTGATGTCCGAGTCGTTGTCGATGATGAAGTCCGCGCGTTCGCGCTTCTCCTCCGCCAGCATTTGCGCGGCGGCGACGGCGCGTGCCTCGTCAGCCTTGAGTCCGCGCTTGCTTACCAGCCGCTCGATACGCTGCGCCAGCGGTGCATCGACGAGCAAGACGACGTCGAACTCGTTCTCCATCTCCGTCTCGTAGAGCAGGGGCACCACGCCGATCACGATCCGATCGCCACGGGCTTCGGCCTCGACGAACAGTTCACGGCAACGCATCACAATCGCCGGATGGAGGATGTCTTCGAGCTTGCTGCGTGCCTCGGGATCGGCGAAGACGATGCGCCGCATCGCATCGCGGTCCAGCCCACCGTCGGCGGCGACGACCGCATCACCCCAGACCTCGCGGATCTGCTCCAGGGCGGCACTGCCCGCCGCTACGACTTCGCGGGCCAGCACATCCGTGTCGATGATGCTGGCGCCCCAACTCGCAAACAGCGCAACGACCGTGGACTTGCCGGCGCCCACGTTTCCGGTGAGCCCTACTCGCAGCATGTGCCCTTAACGGCTCGTCCCAGGCGGCACATCCAGGAGCCCCCAGCCGCTCTCGTCCTGCACCCCCAGCTCCTTGATGAACCGGTTCACCAGCTCCTCGCTCTTGAGGCGGATATCCTCCGCCGAGAGCTCGCCCACCGGGATCCGCGCACCAGCCATCATCCCATGGCCGCCCGCAGTCCCGTCGCGACCGACGACGCGCCGCAGCAACAGGCCCGCCGACGCCTCGGGCAAAGATGTCCGGATGGAGATCAGTAAGTCGTCCTGGAACTGGCCGATGCAGAAGGACCACTGGCCGCCCTGCAGCCGCAGATAAAAGTCGGCCAGCTCGGCCACGAGGTCGGGATAGTCGAGCATCCCCAGGTAGGAGACGACCACCGGCCCCCGGGTACGCGCTCGCTCCAGCGAGCGGTGCAACGACCGGAAATACGCCGGCGGCAGGTCCGGATAGCGGATTCGCGAGATGAGCGCCCGGTCAGCGCCCGGGTAGAGAGCCAGGCTGGCCTCGATGTCGCTCTGCTGTGCCTCACGGCCGAGATCCTGGGTCTCCGACTGGATACCGTAGAAGAGGGCGGTTGCCAACACGCCTTCCAGAGGAACCCCCGCAGCCTGCAGGTACTGAGTCAGGATAGTGCACGTGGAACCGCAATCGTCGCGCACGTCGTAGTACTTCGCTCGCTTCGTCTCCTGACGCAGCGGGTGATGATCGAGGACGACCGTCGCGTTCCGCCCATCAGGCAACGAGTTGTTGCCGGTCTCCGGCTGCGTATCGACGAGCGCGATGAGATCGACGTCATCGAACGACACGGCGCGTGTCGGCGTGATCGGCAGCGCCAGCTCCCGAACCATCGTTCGGTTCTCGGCGCGCCCCACGTAGCCGCCGAAACCGATCCTTGTCGAGATGCCGTCAATCGCCTCAACCAGTCTGAGCAAGGCGTAGGCACTAGCCAACGCATCGGGGTCGGGGTTGTCGTGGGTGAGGATGAGCAAGTGGCCGCCGCCCTCCAGGGCATCCTTCAATGCGGCGAGCCGGATGTTGCCGCCACCCTGACCCGGAAAGGCCGCTCTCCCACTACCCTTCGAAGGTTCCATCCTCGTTACCCGAACACTCCCGTCAGGAACGGGTTGGACAGGCGCTCCCTGCCCACGGTGGTTGCCGGGCCATGACCCGGGTGCAGGACGGTATCGTCCGGAAGCGTGAGCAGCTTCTCCTGAATCGCCTCGAGCAGCGTTCGGTAGTCACCACCGGGAAGGTCCGTGCGGCCAATGGATCCCGCGAACACAGAATCGCCCACCAGCGCGAATCCATCGCCGATCAGGCAGACGTGCCCGGGCGAGTGGCCGGGCGTGTGCCGCACAAGGAGCTGCGCCGCGCCGACCTGGAGGACTTGGCCATCCTGTAGCTCGTGATCCGGCTCCGGAGGCAACTCGATCTCCACACCGAAGGCCAACGCTTGCTCAGGGGCCGCCGCGTAGAGCGGCGCATCCGCGGGATGGAGGTAGATGGGCGCCCCCGTGGCACGTGCCGCCGCCGCCACGCCGCCGACATGGTCGATGTGGGCATGGGTAAGAAGGATCGACTCGATCCGCGCACCCTCTCCGGCTGCCGCGGCGAGCAGGCGTGCCGGCTCAGCGCCCGGGTCCACCAGGGCGCAGCGGCCCGTCTCCTCGCAGATGGCGAGATACGCGTTGGCCTGGAACGGACCCACCGCAAAACCGATGATCTTCACTGAGAACCCCGCATGTAATTACCCGCAACATACAGCTCGCCTAGCAGCGCACAAAGAAGGCCCGCCAGCGCGGGCTCTGCCACCGCTCCGGCGGCCGAAACGTACCCGGGCGCCCGCCCCTGTCAACGTGCTCTGCGGGTCGCGGCATCCCGGAGACGCTCGTACCATTCATAGGGAACCGGTTGCGAGCCCAGCTGGCCACGCCGAGCCTCCCTGAACCCGTGCCAATCCGACCCTCCGGTCTCCAGTAAGTCCAGCTCGGCCGCTAGGCGGCGCAGCCTTCGCACTTCGAAGGGACCGTGGTCCGGGTGGAGCGTCTCGAGCCCATCCAACCCCTCGTCCACCAGCTGCCGGATCATCTCGTCACCATGGCTCTTGCCCCCGTGCGCGAGCACGGCCAGCCCACCTGCCGCGTGGATCAGCCGGATCCCGTCGGCTGGGCTGATCCGCTGTGTCGGCACGTAGGCCGGCTGCCCGGCGGCGATGAAGCGGTCGAAAGCCTCGCCGTGATTCCGTACCCAGCCCCCGTTGACCAAAGCC
>CANPVY010000029.1 GCA_947581845.1 uncultured bacterium
GCATAGGGTTCGACGTGAATGCGATCGCTGCGTCGCCGTGGAGCTACCGGGGGACATGGATTCGTTGAACGTGGCGATCGCTGGCGCGCTTCTTCTTGACCGGCTGCTCGCCGGTCCAGCAGAGTCGCCTGACGGCGACACCTGATTCAACGCGAAGGCAAGGAATGCCCGAGCTGCTCATACTCATCTACACCGCCATCTTCGGGCTGGCCATCGGATCCTTCCTCAACGTTTGCATCGTCCGTCTCCCGGCGGGTCGGTCGATTTTGCGTCCCCGTTCGGCCTGCCCCGCGTGTGGGCGGCAGCTCCGCTGGTACGAGAACATACCCGTGCTCAGCTTTCTGGCGCTGCGTGGTCGCTGCCTGGGCTGTAAGGGGCCGATATCCATCCGCTACCCGCTGGTCGAACTGGCGACGGGTCTGATCTGGGTGGGATCGTATCTGTACTTCGAGACCGTCTGGCAGGCACTCTCGGCTGCGATCTTCGGCACGCTCCTGCTGGGCATCGCTGTCACCGATGCACGTGAGTACATCATTCCCGACGAGTTCAGCCTGGGCGGTCTGGTACTGGGACTTGCTCTGTCCCTGGCGCCCGGCCGACCGACGCCACTCTGGTCGCTGGCGGGTGCGGGCTTGGCCTTCGCGCTCATGTATGGGGTGGCGGTGGTGGGCGAGTGGGCGTTCAAGAAGCCGGCGCTGGGCGGTGGCGACATCAAGATGTTGGCGATGATCGGAGCCTTCCTCGGGCCGCTTCACGCGGTGTTGACAATCTTCGTGGGCTCTGTGGTCGGAGCGGTCATCTTCGGGCCCATCGCGCTGAAGACGGGCCGGCTCGTTCCCTTCGGGGTCTTCCTCGCGGTGGGCGCTGCAGTGGTGGTTCTTTGGGGTGACGCGCTGGTGGGCTGGTACGTCACCCACATCCTCCGTCTCTAGCTGCGTGCGGACGTTTGCCAGCGCTTCGGTGCGCGGCGTCGCTCGGGCTCGGGGCGCTCGAGCTAGCGAGCCGATCGGCGCTTGCCGGTGGGGGTCCCCTCCTGCGGGGTACCACGTCCCTCGATCAGGGCGCGCTGGTCCTGGTGTGCACCCGGCTCGCTCTCGCTGCCGCTCGTGCCAAGTGCCTGGCGCGTGAGCCGTGCGCGGAGCACCAGCGTGTCCGTTGCCGCGGTCACCTCAATGATCACGCCTTCGCTCGTGATTTTCTCGCCCGGCTGCGGAACTCGTCCTAACACGTCCAGCAGGTATCCGTTGAGCGAGCGGTACTCGAGCTGCGGGAACGTGGTGTTGAAGAAGTGATTGATCTCGCGCAGATCGGCGGTCCCGTCCACCAGGATCTCGGTGCGGCTGAGCCGGATGATCGGCTCCTCCGCCACGTCGCTCTCGTCGATGATCTCGCCGACGAGCTCCTCGAGGATGTCTTCCAGCGCGATCAATCCGTCGACGCCCCCGTACTCGTCGATCACGATGCCCATGTGGATGCGCCGTGCCTGGAAGTCGACCAGCAGCCGGTCCAGCGTCACAGACCCCGGAACGAAGAACGGCTCGCGCGCCAGTGCTTTGAGTTGAACGTCGCGTTGGCCCGAGATGAGCGCTTGATAGGCGTCACGGACGTAGACTACGCCGGTGATCTTGTCGATGCTTCCGTTGTACAGCGGCACGCGGCTGTAGCGGGCGGCGCGTAGCTGCGGCGCGACCTGGGCGAGCGTCTGGGTCTCCGGCCAGGCCAGGATGTCCACACGCGGGGTCATGACGTCGTACGCCGTGGTCTGATCGAGGAGCAGGGCCCGCTCGATCAAGCGGCGCTCGTGCTCTTCGATCAGCGGCTCGCTGCTACCGTCATCCACCAGGTCGCGGATCTCGCGGTCCGAGATCCCCGGCATGATCTGGACGAATCTGGGCGCCAGGGTTCGCACGATCAGCTCGGCAGGCCAGCTGAGGAAGAGCATCGCGCGGGAGAGCAACCAGGTCGGCACGGACAGCGCGAGCGAGAGCCGTTCGGGGTCGTGCTGTGCCAGGGTCTTGCCGGCGAACTCGGCCAACACGGCGAACAGGATCGCCAGGACCACAGCGACGACGGTTGCCTCCACCAGAGCGGCGGTAGCCAGGCCTGCCCACCACCAAGCGCTCAGACTCGCCAGGGCGACGCCGGCCGTGCGGACCGTCCAAAGGGAGGCCAGCAGGGTCGCCGGTCGCGAGCGGAGCGCCGCCAACGAACGGCCGGCACGGCCACCGGACAGCTTGATCTCCTGCACCCGGGCGAAGGGCAGTGCGAATACGGCCACCTCCACCGCCGAGGCTGTCCCGACCAGCAGGATCGCCAGGGCCAGAAGGGCGGCGACGGCTAGCATGCGAGCGACTCCTGCCGCGAGCGGCCGTGGTACGGTTGACTGAGACTACTACTGGGAGGGTCGTCTGCCGTCGTGCTGGCGAGCATCAGCTATATCCACTCCTGACTGAGGTCGAGAAGCCGTCTGATGATGTCTTCCGCGCTCTGGCCGTCCGCCTCGGCCTCGAAGTTGGTCACCATGCGGTGGCGGAGCGCGGGGAGCGCCACCGCATGCACATCCTCGTAGTCCGGCATGGCACGCCCGTCCAGGGCCGCGCGCGCCTTCGCGGCGAGCACCAGGTGCTGTGTCCCGCGTGGACCTACACCCCAATTCACCCAGCGCCGGATGAAGTCCGGGGCCTCCTCGGCCTCCGGTCGGCTGGCCCGGCACAGTTGGACGGCCAGCCGAACGAGACTGGGCGCCACCGGGACTCGGCGGATCAGGCCCTGGAACTCCAGCAACTCCGCCCCCGAGAGCACGGGCTCGACAGCTTCCATCTGGTCGCTCGTCATGCGGCCCGCCACCTCCCGTTCCTCCTCCGGGGACGGATACGTGATACGAGCCTCCAGCATGAAGCGGTCGAGCTGGGCCTCCGGCAGCGGGTAGGTTCCTTCCAGTTCGATCGGGTTCTGTGTCGCGAGCACGAAGAACGGGCGATCCAGCGAGTAGGTCACGCCGCCCACCGTCACTTCCAGTTCCTGCATCGCCTGAAGCAGCGCGGCCTGCGTCTTCGGCGGCGTCCGGTTGATCTCGTCGGCGAGCACCACGTTGGCGAAGATGGGACCGCGCACGAAGCGGAAACCGCGTCGGCCCGTCGCGACGTTCTCTTCGATGATCTCGGTGCCCGTGATATCCGAGGGCATGAGATCGGGCGTGAACTGGACGCGGCTGAACTTGAGCCGGAGCGAGCGCGCCAGGCTGGAGACCAGCAGCGTCTTGGCCAACCCCGGCACGCCCACCAGCAGCGCGTGACCGCCCGCCAGGATGGCGATGAGCAATAGCTCGATGATTTCCTTCTGCCCGACCACCTGCTTCGCGACCTCGAGCTCGACCCGCTCTCGGGCAGCGGCCAGCCGTTCGAGCAGGACGACGTCCGGGTCTGGGATCGCACGGGTGGCTGAACCTGCAGCGGAGCGAGCGGCCGGTGGGTCGTCTGCACCGGCGGGGTAGACTGTAGCGTCGTCGCTGTTCAACGGGACAGCTCCTGCGCTGCGAGAGCGCAGAGGGGTGGCGGTCTGCAAAACGTGCTAGAGCCCACAGGCTGGGGATCAGGCGGTGTGATGTGCAACCGCGCTCTCGGCCGCGTGGCCTCGCCGAGGCGAGCCAGGCCGGAAAGACAGGGATCTGCCAACGTCCACGAAAACAAGGTAGATACGGGTCAAAAGCGGCGTCAAGGGTGGCTTGCGCCTCCTATTATAGTGAAATATCTTCCGCGCCGTGTTTTAGCCGGGACGGTCGAGCGAAGCCGAGATGAACGGACCTGAATACGATCGCGCCAAGGTCGGTGCGTCTCTCGGCTTGG
>CANPVY010000030.1 GCA_947581845.1 uncultured bacterium
CGTAGGTTCGGTGCCGGCAGGCGGTTTCAAGCTGTGGACGGAGCGCGCCCCCTGACCCATGCCAGGTCCAGCGTCACTCGAGCAGAAGCTAGCGGCTCTCCCGTTCTCAGCCGGCGTCTATGTCCTCAGGGACAGAAGGGGTAAGCCGCTCTACGTCGGCAAGGCCAAGTCGTTGCGTGACCGCGTGCGCTCCTACTTCCGTGACGAGCGGTCCTCCCAACACAAGCCGCCAGAGATGGTCCGCAAGATCGCCGACTTCGACACGATCGTCACGGATTCTGAAGCGGAAGCGCTGATCCTCGAGTCGAACCTGATCAAGGAGTACGCGCCTCGCTTCAACATCCGGCTGCGTGACGACAAGACCTATCCCTACATCAAGGTCACGCTGGGCGAGCGATTCGCGCGGGTGTTCGTGACCCGCCGGCTGGTGAAGGATGGCTCGCGCTACTTCGGCCCCTATGCGGACGTGGGCCATATGCGGCGCGCGCTGCGAGCGATCAAGGAACTCTATACGATCCGGTCCTGCCACTACGACCTGCCGCGCCAGGCTCCAAGTCGCCCCTGCCTCGACTACTACATCGGCCGTTGCAAGGCGCCCTGCGTGCGATGCCAGAGCGAGAGCGAATACCGGGAGATGATTGAGGAGGTCCTACTCGTCCTTCAGGGCCACACCGGTAGGCTGGCCGAAAAGCTGAGCGCGCGTATGGCGGAAGCGGCCGAAGCGCTGGAGTTCGAGCAGGCCGCCGAGCTACGTGACGTGCTGCGCGGCCTGCAAGAG
The DNA here is from genome assembly GCA_947581845.1 of uncultured bacterium. GTDB lineage: Bacteria > Gemmatimonadota > Gemmatimonadetes > Palauibacterales > KS3-K002. The sequence continues at coordinate 779 of CANPVY010000030.1, forward strand.
ATCGAGCGTCGTCAGCTGGCGATCGATCCTCGCGGCGGTGACCTGGACGCGCTGTCCGTGGTACGTGACGGCGATACAGCCTGCGGCGTGATCCTCAAGATCCGCGAAGGCAAGCTGCTGGGCCGTGAGGCCCACTTCCTGGGCAACGTCGAGGGAGAAGAAGAGGGATCGCTCTTGTCCGCCTTCGTCGCCCGCTACTACCTATCGCAGCAGGAGCTCGGGAAAGAGCTACTCATACCGTTCGCGTTCAGCGACCAGGCCGCCGTGGCGGAGCACCTGCGGCAGCGCACAGGACGTGCGTTCACGGTTCGAGTGCCCCGGCGTGGCATCAAGCGAAACCTCGTCGCACGGGCCGAGGAGAACGCCCGGCACTTGCTGGAGGAGCGTCGCTTGCTGGAGGGCGAGGCGGAGCGCCGCGCACCGCCGGCTCTCTATGCACTGCGCGGCGAGCTGAACCTCGAGCGCGTTCCACGCTCGATCGTCGGTTTCGACGTCTCCAACATCCACGGCTCTGACGCCGTAGGCGCGGCCGTCTGGTTCGAGAACGCTCACCCGCTGAAGGGCGAATATCGGCGCTTCAAGATCCAGTCAGTGGAAGGCGTCGATGACTACGCGGCGATGCAGGAGATCGTCGGCCGCTATTTCGCCCGGCGAATAAAGGAAGACAAACGCCTTCCCGATCTGGTTCTCGTGGATGGGGGTAGAGGACAGCTCTCCGCGGCCGCACAGGCACTGGAGCGTGCGGGAGCACTCGACACCCCGCTGGTGGCGCTGGCCAAGCGCGAGGAGCTGGTCTTCACGCTCGACAGGCAGGAAGCACTGCGCCTCGCACGGCGCGAGCCGGCCCTGCAGCTGCTGCAGCACATTCGCGACGAGGCACATCGCTTCGGCATTCAGTACCACCGCAAGCGGCGCGGCGCCCGGACCGTGCGCTCGGCTCTCCAGGACATACCCGGTGTGGGTCCGGCGCGGGAAAAAGCACTGCTCAGCAGCTTGGGCAGCCTGAAGGCTCTCAGGGCAGCAACGGTGGAAGAGATCGCCCAGGTGCCCGGTATCAGTGAGCATCTCGCAAGCGAGATCTTCCGTTCGCTGCGAGAAGAGAACGGGTCGAGCGAGTAGGCGCGTGCTTGTTCCTGCCCCAGTGGGCATCTATCTTGAGCCGCGCTCAAGCCGACCAGCCTGTCGCAGCAAGATGTAATGGCAATCAGAACCCGTTTCGCGCCAAGTCCGACCGGTGAGCTGCATCTGGGCAACGCCCGCATCGCCGTGCTCAACTGGCTCTATGCCCGGCACGGCTCGGGCCAGTTCATCCTGCGAATCGAGGATACGGACGTCGATCGCAACCTGCCGGACTCGGAAGCCGAGATCATCTCGTCGCTGCGCCGGCTGGGCCTGAACTGGGACGAGGGCCCTGACGTGGGTGGAGCCTGGGGACCGTACCGCCAGAGCGAGCGTGCTCACATCTACCGGCAGGTCGCCCAGCGGCTGGTGGAGTCCGGCGCTGCCTTCCGCTGCTACTGTTCGACCGAGGAGTTGGAGGCGAAGAAGCAAGCCGCCCTGGCCCGGGGCGAGCATCCTCGCTACGACGGTACGTGCCGTAATCTGAGCGCCGAGGATGAACAGCGCCACCGCGACCGGGGCGTTGTTCCCTCGGTTCGCTTCACCGTACCGGAGGGTGACGTAGCCGTTCGCGATGAGGTGAGGGGCACGATCGTCTTCGACGGGGCGGAGTTCAGTGACTTCGTCATACTGAAATCCGACGGGATGCCCACCTACAATTTCGCCGTCGTGGTGGACGACAGCGGTATGCAGATCAGCCACGTGATTCGCGGCGTCGGGCATCTGGCCAACACGCCGCGCCAGGTGATGCTCTACGAGGCTCTCGGCGCGAAGCCACCGGTCTTCGTTCATATCCCTCACGTGCTCGGGCCGGATGGCTCGCCGCTCTCGAAGCGGCACGGGGCACGGAGTCTGCGAGAGTACCTGGACGAGGGCTACCACCCCGACGCCCTGGTCAACTACCTGTCTCTGCTCTCGTGGTCCAGCCCCAGCGGTGATGAGGTACTGCCGCCGCCGCGCCTCATCGAGGAGATCGACCTGGGACGTCTTGGGGCCAGCGACGTCAGGTTGGATCCCGAGAAGCTGGAGTGGCTGTCCGGCGAGTACATTCGACGCATGCAGGTCGACGAGCTGGCGGCGCGGCTGGCTGAACACCTCGAGCCCCAGGCGTACCCGGACCGTGACGGGCACCGGGTGCGCATCGCCTCGGCAGTTCAGGAGCGGATCAACGTCTTCACGGGCGCGGCGCGCTTCCTGCCTCAGTTCTACCCTCCGGATCCCATGCGTTGGGATTCCGAGGCACTGCGGGTTCTGCACGCTGCGCGTGTGCCCGAGCTGCTCCAGGCCGTTCACTCTGCCCTGCAAGCCCTGGAGCAC
>CANPVY010000031.1 GCA_947581845.1 uncultured bacterium
CCTTCAGTCCCTGGCCCGGCGCAAGGCTAAGTCGGCGGTCGTCCCGCTCGCACGGCGTCACGAGAGCGTACGGCACACCGCTGAGCTCGGCCCAGACTGCAAACGTGCACGTGGACAGTATGTCCAGGGTCGTGGGCCGGGGGGCCTGGTTGACCAGCTCCGCGGTTAGCGCGACGGTGTCGCCGGCGCGAGCGGTGGATGGCTCTACCGTCAGCGAGAGGATGAAGGCCGGCAGGACTTCGACACGGCGGGGCTCGCTGCGCAACACAACTGGGCTGTGAAGAAAGCCCACGACCTCGTGGCTTCCAGGGTCCACGGGCTCGGCGACGAACTGTCTGTTGATGTAGTGTTCTGTCTCGCCCGTCCAAACGAACTCTGCTTTCTTCACTTCACCGGGCTCGAAGATTTCTCGCATCTCGATGGCAAGGCATAACCACGCCGGACTGACGCGCGTTCCGGCAGAGTTTCGCACCTCGTACAGGAGGAAGCAGCCATCGGTTGTGACCTGTACCCGCCGGCGCGTGGGATTGGTGGCCGTGACGGTGATGCCGAGCGGCTCGCCGGGGCGGATCGTATCGCGGTCGAGGGTAGTCGTTACGAGGATCACCGACGCATCCTGACTCAGAGGATCCTCGCAGCCGAGAGCCAAGACGGCTGAGGCAACTGCAGTAAGGAGCGCGATCCTGCGGGAGGTACTTCGTGCCTTCACGGTATCTTCCAGCCTTGTCATATAAGGCTAGTGGGCGAGCGGCCCATTCGCAATGCCAGCTCGTTTGAACGGGCGCGCGTTCGGACGTCAAGTGGGCCGATATGTCGTGACGAGTTCCAAGAACTCAACCGGCCTGATTACGCGCAGCCCGTCACCTGATCGGGCCGTGCTCTCGACGAGGAGGGCCTCGATCTCGGCGAGCGTGAGGTCCGGAGCCAGCTGCCAGGCCAGAGCCGCCAATCCTGCCAGATAGGGGATCGCCCAGCTGTAGCCGCCCTCACCCCAGTAGATGTAGAGGCTCGGTCCCTTGTTCGACGCCGTGGTACGGTAGTCACCCGGAACGAGGATGGTCTCGGGTGGCATGTCCCTGCCTTTCAGCATCAGGGCCACCTCGTAGTTCGACGGGACGTTGCGATCCTCGCACGGCGGGCAGCCACCCCAGAGGAAAGGCCCGAACACCTCGCGGCTGGAATAGATGACCTCGATTTCTGCCTGCTGGAGCCTCTCGAGGGCGGACTCCCATTCCTGGCGGTACGGGTCGTCCCGGCCAATGCCATCTGAGATGGACACGACTCTGATCTTCTCACCGTCGCCCAGGGACTCGTTGACCGTGATGATCTTATCAGCGGCGATCGAGTAGAAGTGGAAATTCTTGCCTACGTCGGGCACCGCGAAGTAGTGGATCGTCGCGTCCGGCGCGACGCCCACACTCTTCCCCGCGAGTATGGACGCGCAGGCGATGCCGTGGAAATGCGGCGCGCGGCCTTCCGTTTCCTCGTCGAACACCTCGTAGTAATGGATGCGACCTTCAAACTCGCTGTGCTGATGCCGTATCGGTTTGTCGACAACCGCCACGGCGATCCCGTCACCGGTGAAGCCCTGACGATGGAGGTCGCGCACGCCCAGGCCCGGGTCCTTGCCGATCTCCAGCAGCTCGTCGGGCGCGAAACCTTGCGGCAGCAGAGCAGGCCGGGGCCATGAGGTGTTGCCGTCGAAGGTCAACTGGGCGAGAAACGCTGCCGAGAGGTTCGTAAGGTCCTTGCCGCTCAGGTCTTTCCCGGCGAACCCCCAGATCCTGTCCGCCGACCCCTGTGGCAGGTCCGGGAAGTCACTTTGCCTGACGGTCTGAGGGAGCGATTCGGGATCGATGCCCCATGGGTAATCGGCCACTTCGCCCGCCTGCTCGGCGCAGGCGCAGAGCAGCGCGAGCAGGGTGACCAGCGCGCGACTGGCCGAGGCCAGGGAACCGGAACTCTCGATCTTTCGCATCGGGCAGACCTCTCACGGCGGCCAAAAGGCACCAGTTGGGGCCGGGTAGACGTCGTAAGCTAGGCGGCGACGCCAGAGCTCGCCAACCGGTCGGGGGGCGCTTTCCTGCCGGGGTCCGGGGAGGCACATTAGGGGGTAGCCCCACAGCTAATGGAGAGGTTGCGATGCGCGTGATCGGTCTGCTGGGTGGCATGAGCTGGGAGTCCACCGCCGAGTACTACCGGATCATCAATCAGGAGGTACGACGGCGTTTGGGCCGCCAACACTCGGCGAAGATCCTGATGTACAGTGTCGAGTTCGAGGAGATCGAGGAGATGCAGGCGGGCGGGCAATGGGACGAGGCGGGACAGTTGCTCGCCGAGGAGGCTCAGCGCCTCGAGCGCGGTGGCGCCGATTTCCTGCTCCTCTGCACGAACACCATGCACAAAGTGGCGCCGGCCATCGAGCAGGCGGTCAAGATCCCGCTCATCCACATTGCCGACGCGACGGCCGAGCGCATCCGGCAGGCGAATCTGCGTTGTGTGGGACTGCTCGGGACACGCTTCACGATGGAAGAGGAGTTCTACCGTGGGAGGCTGGCGGAGCGGCACGGCCTCGAGGTGGTGATCCCGGAGCCGGAGGACCGGGCGGTCGTCGACCGCGTGATCTTCGCGGAGCTGTGCCAGGGCCAGATACTGGAGCCGTCGCGCCAGGAGTACGTGCGCATCATCGACGCGCTCGGCCGGCAGGGCGCCGAGGGCGTCATCCTCGGGTGTACCGAGATCGGCCTGCTGATCAAACCGGAGCACTCGCCGCTGCCGGTCTTTGACACCACCGAGATCCACGCAACGAAAGCCGTGCAGCTGGCGCTCGCCGAGGTTTGACGCGGGGGGGAACGCTGGGGGGCGATGGGGGGTCGCATATTGACAATACACTTACCTTAATGGTAACTTGCTTGCCGTATCGAGGGCGCGGTCCCCGTAGCCCACACGTCAAATGTTTGTCCCCGGCACCGCAACATGAAGAGTCTTGGGCCCTTGACCCTCGGCCAACTCGGCGCGCGCTCGAGACCGCCGCCGGCGCAGCCCGTCCCGCAGGCGCGGGACACGTCCCGCCACCGGCGTGAACCCTTGCAAGCGCTACTAGGAGAGACGTTGGAGCTGAGCCGCCGATTGCGCACCCTGGGCGAGCGACTGCACGGCCAGGGCGAGCCGTCGGCCGCACGTCGCGACGTGCTGAGCGGGCTCGAGCGGCACGGGGCGCAGACGGTGCCGCAGATGGCCCGGGCCCGGTCTGTGACGCGCCAGCACGTCCAGGCGCTGGTGAACCTGCTCGCTGAGACCGGCTACGTGGAGTTCATCGAGAACCCGGCCCACAAGCGGTCTCCGCTGGTGCGACTCACGCGGCGCGGCAGGGAGTTCGTGGCGACGATGGACCAGCGCGAGGCCTGGTTCTTGAGACAGCTCAACGTCGGTGCGACGAATCGCGAGCTGGGTGAGGCGGTGGCAGTGCTGCGGGCAGTACGCGAGGCGCTGGACGACGAGAGCTCGGGTCGGCTGCTGGAAGGTGAAGCCGGGCCCGTCTAGCCGCCCTCACCGTGGGCGTCGTAGACTCGGCGGAATTCGATCGTCCTGGGCCCGCCACTGATCTTCACCTTCACGTGGAGCTGCCCGTCCTCGGGCTCGAGCTCATAGGTTTGCGAGACCTTGAGCCCGTTCTGGAGCTCGCGGTCCAGCACGAGCTTCTTGCCCTTCCAGCGCGCCCTCACTCTGATGTCGCCGAGGCCTTCCACGGACTGGCCTTCCCAACGTCCATCCGTGCGATAGACGAGCTGCGCGCCTTCGGCGCCCGCGAAGCTGACTGTCGAGTCCGTCTGGATGAGCTTGAAGGCGAGCTGTCCCTGCAGGACAGCTCTCATCCGGGTCTGCATCTCTTCGGGGTTGACCCGGGGCCGTGCACCGGGCCGCGCGCCGGGGCGGGCGCCGGGACCGGGTGGGCGCTCACGCTGCATTTGAGCGCCCAGGTCCTCGCTCTCGTCGAAGTTGAGCACCCAGGTGCCGCTGAAGTCGGGAGGCTCGGGGGCGGGCCCCCCGGTGGAGGAGCAGCCGTTCAGCGAGACGAGCGGGGCAGCGAGTGCTGCGCCGAGGATCAGGGCGGTAGGACTCACTCTCATCGCTATCTCCAAGTGTAGACGGTGTGGCAATCGCTAGGGCTCGGGCGGCGGTGGAGCCGCGGGCCCCATTCCGCGTCCCCGCATCCCGCGGCGCACCTGTCCGGCCCGCCGACGCATCTGCGCTGTCAAGCTGTCCCAGGTCGCCAGTTGTGCCGGTGTGAGCACAGCCCGCACTTCCGCGTGGATCGAGTCCGTGGTCGCGCGCAGGCGTGGCAGCATCTCGCGGAGGATGCCGTCGGTACGAGGCCGACCGCGCTCGAGGATCTGAATGATCTGCTCCCGTTGCGCGGGTGTCAGGTTGAGCTGGCGGAACACGGGCGGCAAGTTGCCCTCGCGTGGTGGTCGCATCATTGTGATGTCGGGGGGAGGTAACTCCGGCGCCTCTTGGGCGCTGCGGAGACGCTCGACGGCGACTCCCGCCAGCACTCCCGCGACAAACGTGAGGACCAGGAGCGCGATCCCCTTTGTGCGGATCCGGCCTAACGACTCGAGACTCTCCTTCATCACTCGGACTCCAGCGTTACGAGCAGCTCGGTCGGGGTCGGCGGTTCGTCGCTGCGCACCCACTCAGCGATCTCACTTGGCACGCCGATCGCCTCCGCCAATCCGACGTCAGCGGTCCCGGCCGGCGCCGCCACCTGCACACGCGCGAGTGTTGTGATCGACACGATGCCCGCGATAGCGGCCGCTGCCAGTAAAGGCCGCCACCAGAGAGCGACCTGGCCGACGACGCTGGCCCGCGCACGACGTGCGGCCAGCTCGCGAGCCGCGGCAGCGGTGATGGAGTGCACGATCTCCTCGAACCGCTCGTCTCGCGTCGGGTCGAGTGCCGAGAAATCGATGCGATCGTCAGTCATCCGAGTACTCCTTGAGCAACTTCGTGCCCAGCCGCTCGCGCAGCAGGCG
>CANPVY010000032.1 GCA_947581845.1 uncultured bacterium
TTCCAAGGTCATGCTGCGCCCCTACACGCAATCCGGACCCGGCGGCCAGCTCGGCGCGTGCTGGCCGGCGCTGTACGTGGACGGGATGCAGGTCCGCTTGACCGAACACGAGACCATCGATGACATGGTTTTTCCGGGCGATGTCGAGGGTGTAGAGGTCTACAAGGGTCTCGCCAGCGTTCCCGGCGACTACGCCGGCTACGACGCGCGCTGCGGTGTGGTCGGTATCTGGACGCGCAGCGCGACGACCGCGCAGTCCGAGGCTTCCGGCGAGGCGGGCGGGTCGATCTGGAGGAAGCTGGCGATCGCGGCGGTGATCCAGGCGTTGGCCATCGTCGTCCTGCTGGCGATCTAGTCGTGCATACTGGGTGCAACGTAGTGCTGGTCACAAGATCACAGCTGGCCGGCAGAGGCTCCATCGATTCGTTTGCGGTTAACACACTGGTGCTGGGCGTGGGCACGGAGTTGTGATTCCCTCCTACTCCGGGCCGAGCAACGCTACGGTCGATTCGTCGCTCAAAAGGGATCAAGAATTCCAGGCGTCCACGACGGCGCGGAAGCGGCGAATATGCTCGGGCGTCGTGCCGCAGCAGCCACCGACCACGCGGGCTTCGGCGGCGAGTAGGTCCTGAAGTTGGCGCGCCATGCTGTCGGGATCTTGTCTATAGACGACCTGTAACCCTTCGAGCACCGGCTGGCCCGCGTTGGGCTGTGCCATGGTGGGTAGGTCGACCACGCTGCGATAGCGCCGCACCGCGACGGCCGCCCGGGCGGCATCCACACCGGAACCGCAGTTCACGCCCAGCACATCGACGCCGGCGTCCGCCATGAAGCGGGCGGCCGCCTCGGGGCTCACACCCATCATCGTGCGCAGGTCGATACCGCCGTGCGTCACGTCGAACGCCACCGACGCGATCAAGCATGGCGCGCCGCCGTCCCGCGCGGCGGCGATGGCGATGCCGAGCTCCTCGAGGCTCGTCTGTGTCTCGATGATGATCGCGTCGACACCGGCCTCGACGAGGGCGGCCGCCTGCTCGCTGAGTGCCTCGCGCGCTCGCGTCTCGGACAGATCGCCATAGGGCTTGAGTAGACCGCCGAGCGGGCCCATGTCGCCGAGTACGAAGCCCGGACGGTCCCCGAACGCGCTACGCGCGATGCGCACAGCGGCCTGGACGATCGCTGCTACATCATGAGCGCAGCCGTGACGCTCGAGCATGACCCGACTGGCGCCGAAGGTGTTGGTGATGAGACAGTCGGCACCAGCTTGCACGTAGGCCCGCTGGATCGTCAGGACGAGATCCGGATGCTCGATGTTCCAGCGCTCGCCGCAGCCGCCGGGTTCGAGCCCAGCCTTTTGCAGCTCCGTGCCCATGGCGCCGTCGGCGAGCAACACACGCTGCTTCAGCGCGTCAAGGAAGCTGTTCGTCATTGTCGTTCACCCAGGTTCTCCTGCGAAGCTGAGAAGCCTTGCCTCCAGGTGCAGCCAGCGCCGGGAGGGACGCCTCGACGGCGCTCTATGTGCGCGACAGGGACCTCTACGAGAATCGAGTTCCGAAGTCCGGGTGTCACGATCGCTCTTCCCAGGTCGGCACGCCGAGCGGCTTGAACTGACAGCCCTCGACGAACGCGTCGAAGAAGCCTTCGTCGGCCTCCAGTTCGACGTGTTCGATCGTCTTCACAAAGGCATCGAGCTCGCGCCGCAGCGTCAGCGAGCGGAGCGCCAGAGTGCCCCCTTCGATTGCTGCATTGCCCACCTGCCGAATCCGCTCGCGCGGCACGTCCGGTATCAAACCGATGCGGATAGCCGCGTCCAGGTCGAGCTGGTTGGCGAAGCCACCGGCGAGGCAGAGGCGATCGATGTGGGTATAATCGGCAGCGTATCGCTTCATGACCAGCGTCCAGCCCGCGGCATGCGCGCCCTTGGCTTGGGCCAGTCGACCGATGTCCTCCTCACTCAGATAGATGTCCTGGCCTGCGTCGAGAACGAATCGATCGGCCCCGATCCTGCCAAGCGGGTTCATACGTCCCGTCCTGAGCAGCTCGCCGAGGGCGTCCACCAGCCCCGAGCCACAGATGCCCTGCGCCTCACCGCCGCCGATGACCCGGCAGCGCGGCGCGTCGGTTCCATCGAGGCGCACGGCCTCGATGGCGCCGGGGAAGGCGGGCATCCCGTAGGCGATCCCGCCGCCCTCGAAAGCGGGCCCGGCTGGGCAGGACGCGGCCAGCATCCGGCGGCGATTCCCGATGAGCAGCTCGGTGTTCGTGCCGATGTCCATCAACGCGATCAGTCGGTCCTCGTTCGCCGCATCGATCGCGAGCAGGCAGGCCGCGGCGTCGGCGCCCACGTGGCTGCCGACCAGCGGAAGACCGTAGGCACGTGCCCTGGGATGCGTGAGCAGGCCGAGCTGCTGCGCGGGGGCGATCAGGCTGGTGCTGGTCCGGTGCCCCGCCAGGAGCTCCAGCTCGGTCAGCGAGCGGAAGGGACTTCGTCCGAGGGAGCCGACATCGAGGCCGAAGAACACATCCCGCATCGTGGAGTTTCCCGCCACCACGACTTCGTAGACGGTCTTGGGATCGCAGGGGAACGCCTCGATCGCGTGGTTCAGGTAGGCGATGAGCGTCCCGCGGAGCGTGCTCTCGCTGTCCGTGCCGTCGTAGGCGATCCGCGTCATCACATCGGAGCCGGCGAATACCTGCGGGTTCTCGAACGCCTGCGTGGCCCGCACACTTCCGGTCTCGAGGTCGACAAGGCGCACCACGACCGTCATGGTGCCGACGTCGAGGGCCAGGCCGTGGAGCGGGCCGCTGGCCTGCGCGATCGGATCGTCGTCGAGCAGGACGGTATTCCCCTCGCGGGTCACGGCCGGATCGAACGGTGCAGCCCGGCGGAACGCCGGAAGCTCGGCGCCGGAGTCCAGGATCGGCAGGTCGCCGCGTCGCAAGCGGCGGAACCTGATTGCACCGCTCTGAGCACGGATCCGGGCGCGGCAGGCGAGTCGGAAGCCGCCTCTAAGGTGTCGCTCCTCCTCGGTCGGCGGCGCGAGGAGATCCAATCCCTGCGTGACCTCGACGAGGCACTCATGGCAGCTGCCTTGTTGTCCACAGGAATTCGTGATAGGAAGAGCGACGCGCTCGGCGCACTCGAAGAGCGAGAGGCCGGGTT
>CANPVY010000033.1 GCA_947581845.1 uncultured bacterium
CCGCCGTTTCGCTGCGGCAAGGAGCCGCCGGATGGCATCGGCCTGGGCGACGGTCGGCGTGTGTTCGATCGGCTTGGCAGGGGGCAGCTCGGCGAGCAGGAGATCTGCCGCCTGCTCGCTGCGCGTCTCCGCCAGCTGCTTTTGCACCAATCCCTGCACCACTGAGCGGCTGATGCCCAGGTGCCGTGTGAGGTGAGCCACATCGGCATGACCGCCCACGGACTCGAGGTACTCGTACAGCTCCCGCTGGCGCGCTGCCCGACGGAAGATGCGGTCGCGCTCCTGCAGGCTTGGCAGCTCCCGCGTCAGCCGCAGGACCTGTCGTGACCGCAGGGGCGGTGTGGTTGACGGTGCCTCCCGTTCGATCGTCAGCAGGCCAGCCTCGGCCCACTTCCTGGCGACGCGCGCCCAGGGACCGGGCCCCAGGGCCCGGCGGACGCTGCTCAGCTTGACTGCGCCCTTGTGCTGCTCCAGGTAGGCCAGAAGTGCTTGTTCGCTCGGCGTAGCGGCGCCGATCCTGGCGTCCGGGCGTCGGATGAGGCGCTCAGCCGACTCTGCCGTCAGTCGGGCCGGGAGTGCTGCACGGAAGGTCAGTCCCAGAGGCGCGATGTAGTAGTGGGCCACCCAGCGGCAGAGCTCCAGGAGCTCAGCGTCGAATACCGGTTCCGGGTCAGGGGAGTCGAGGATCTCCCGCGTTCTGGAGGGGATCTCCGCCGGCTCGCTGACTAGCTTATCGACCCAGCCCGTCAGCTCGCCGCGTCCGAAGGGCACGACCACGCGCCGCCCCGGCTCTATGTCTGGCGCCAGGCTGTCAGGTACGCGGTAGAGGAACGTCCGATACAGCGGTCGTGGGACCGCGACGCGCGCGTACAAGCTCACCGGCTACGCTTCCAGATTCCTTCCAATGTGAGCGCGGCGTCCGCCGGGACGGCGGCAGCGCTACCTTTCACCGCCGGGTGACGCCGAGCCCAGGCTCAGCGCTCAGCCGGATGCGGCCGCCGGCGATGCTGAGTCCGTCGAACGGGTCGTCGGCGAGTAGGGCAGCGCCGTCCAGGTCGGCGAAGTCGACCAGGGGTGCCAGCTGGGCCGCGGCGGCGATCCCCAGCGATGTGGCGACCATGCAGCCGAACATAACGCTCAAGTTGTGGGCGCGAGCGGTGTAGATCATCCGTAACGCCTCACTGAGGCCGCCGCACTTGGCCAGCTTGATGTTGATCCCATCGACAGCGCCGGCCAGTCTCGGGATGTCGGCAGCGATCAGGCACGATTCGTCGGCGATGATGGGCAGTGGCGAGCGCTCGCGGACGAAGCGCAGGCCATCGATATCGTGGGCCGCCACCGGTTGCTCGACGAACTCGATATCGAACTGCTGCAGCTCCGCTATTCGCGCCACTGCCTCACGCGGGTGCCACGCCGTGTTGGCGTCCACCCGGAGCTGCGCCTCAGGCGCCTCCTCACGAACGATCGACAACAGCTCGATGTCCCGGTCGGTGCCCACCTTGATCTTCAGAATTGGGTACTCGCTGGCCTCGCGCACCTTCCGGCGGACGATCTCGGGCTCGTCGATTCCGATTGTGAAGCTGGTGAGCGGTGCCCGGCTGGGATCGAGCCCCAGCAGCCGGTACACTGGCACACCCAAGCGTTTGCCGGCGAGGTCGTAGAGCGCCGCTGAGATCGCCGCACGGGCGGAAGCGTTCCCACGCAGGTCGCTCTCGCATGCCGTCTCGACTTCAATTAGGGCGAACGGTTCGCCGACCGACTCCACGACCGGCTGGTATACCTGGAGGGCGGCGCAGACCGTCTCGGCTGTCTCGCCGTAGAAACGGCTCGGGTTCGCTTCACCCCAGCCCGTCAAGTCGTCTTCGTCACGCAGGCATACCCAGACCGCGTAGTCTTCCTCCTGCCTACGCCGCGCGATGGTGAACGGGTACTTGGTTCGGAGGGCGGCAACCTCGTAGTCGAGCTTCATCGTCACATATTTGTGGAAGGTACGTGCTCACTCGCCCAGCCTCTCAGAAGGTAGGAAGGCGATCCTGACAAAATCGTAGGGCGGCCAGGGCCCGGTCAGGTCGAAGCGGAACTCTGGGTGGTTCGCGTCGATCTCGTCGGCGTACTCGACGAAGCTGACCCAGTCCGCCCGACTGACCAGGAAGGCCGCGGACAGAATTCGCTGACCGGCCGGCGGGAACGTGAACGCGGCGCGCGAGCGGCGGCGCAGCGCTGTGTAGAAGCTCGCAGCTCTATCGGCCTGTTCACCTTCGGCCATGTAGGGGCTTTGCCCTGATGGCTGGACGTGGAGTCGCATCTCGAACATGCCGTCCAAGAACGAGAGCGTCTCGTCCAGGGCAACGCGCTGGTCCTCCAGGAACTCGGCGACTTGCTCGCGACCACGGAAGACGATGCCGTACGGGGCGGGCACGATGGTCACACGGCGCATCGCACGCTCGATCGTGCTGCTGTGCTTGCGGATCAGCTCCCTGTCCCACTCGGGTAAGCGGTACGGCACTGCACGGACCAGCGCTGCTAGCCCCTCGTGCTCCACCAGTTCCTCGCCGGTCGCGACCGCGAGCTTGGCCAACGGCCGCTCGTGTCCGCGCGCACGCACCACGCCGTGGAGCAGAAGCCCCTGCTCTTCAGGTGCCTCCGGTCGCTGCGCTTCGACCTCTTCGTTGACGGCCGCTACAGGTTGCTGGAGTTCTGCCATTCTTCGCTCAACAGCGCGTAGATTGCAGTCTGCGGCTTGGGTGTGGTCACCTCAGGGCCGTCCGCACCCATGTACACGTTGATCTCCGAGCGTACGCCGAACTCGCCTGTCAGATAGACACCTGGCTCGATGGAGAATCCGATGCCAGGGAGCAAACGCCGCTCATCACGTGTCTCGATGCCGTCGATGTTGGGCCCGAGGCCGTGCACGTCTCCGTCTATGGAGTGGCCGGTTCGGTGATTGAAGTACTCGCCGAAACCGGCTTCTTCGATAACGCCACGGCAGGCTGCGTCGACGTCACACCCGCGCAGCGGCCGTTCGGCATCGCCGTGATGCTGCTCCAGATAGTCCAGCGCGGCAACCCGAGCCCCGTAGACCGCGCGCCAGATCTGTTGCACCGGTTCCGGTATCTCGGTCCCCATGAAGCCCATCCAGGTCTGATCGGCGTAGACCGATCCCTGCTCACGGGCCCAGAGGTCGATGAGCAGGACGTGGTCCGCCACGATCGCGGCCGCGTTCTGCGGGGTCGGCTCGTAGTGACCGTCCGCCGCGTTGGGACCGACGGCGACGATCGCGTCGGCTTCGTCCAATCCTTCCGCCGCCAGCATCGTCAGGATCGACTCCTTCAGTCCCCACTCGCTCAGCCCCGTGCCTGCCCGCACCGCGTCGGCTGCTTGCTGGAATCCACGCGCCGCTACGTTCGCCAGCATCCGCGCGGCACGGCGGTGGCTCTCCAGCTCGGCGGCTGACCAGGCGGCGGCGAAAAGGGTGACCAGCTCGCCGGACTCGACGGGCTCGACGCCCGCTCGCTTCAGCAAGTCGAGGACGCCCGCCGGAATGCGATCGAGCTGAGGTATCCTGTCGGCCTCGGAGTACTCGAGGGCGATGCGCTGGCCGGGCTTCAGCAACTCGCCGAGGGTCGCTTCGAGCTCCTGCCACGTGAAGTACACGCGAACCGCGCCTGACCAGTTGGTCCAGGGCGGACGTTCCAGGGTATGAGCGACCGCTATCGGCTGCCCTGCAGTGGGAATGAGGACGAAGTATCGGCGGCTCAGCGGTTGCGGCAGTCCCACTATACGGCCTGCGATCGGGTTGCTGGCGTGATAGTCGTAGAGCAGCCAGCCGTCCAGGCCGCGCTGGCGCAACCCGGACTGAATCGCTTGCAGGCGTTCCGGCTCGATCTGCGC
>CANPVY010000034.1 GCA_947581845.1 uncultured bacterium
TCTGTGGTGTGGAACTTCGAGCGCAAGGGGCAGCTGCTCATCGATTCGTCGCGCTACGATGAGGAGTCGGCGCTGGAAGCGGTGTTGGAGGCGGGAGCGGAAGACATGGCGCTGGAGGGCGACGCCTACGTGGTGACGACGGACCCCTCCAGCTTCCACGCTGTCCAGGAGGGGCTGCGTGGCCGGGGCGTGGAGATCATGGACGCCCGGTTGGCGATGATCCCCAAGACCACGGTGCGCGTGGACGGGCGCGATGCGGAGAAGCTGGTTGCCCTGCTGGAGGCGTTGCAGGACCACGACGACGTTCAGAGCGTCTATTCCAACCTGGATATCGACGAAGCCTTGCTTGCAGAGCTGGCGGGAGCCGGCCAGTAGAGGTTGGATGGGCAACGGGTGGGGGCATTGGTGCGCTGGCCTGTTCGCCGGTTGAGCGCAGTCGGCCGCAGGCTGAGGTGCGCCTGCAGCCCGATGAGGCGGACCGGTCGATGATCGTTCTGGGTGTAGATCCGGGCACACAGATCACGGGGTACGGGGTGGTGGCGGAGGCGAGCGATTCTCGGCTGACCCTGATCGAGTGTGGCGCTATTCGCCCGTCCGCTGGAGGACCACTGCCTGAGCGACTGCGGGAGATCTTCGAAGGTGTGGCGGGCGTGATCGAGCGTACGCGCCCCGACGTGTTGTGCGTCGAGGGCGTTTTCTATGGCCGGAACGTCCGGACGACGCTAGTGCTGGGCCACGCCCGCGGTGCCGTGCTGCTGGCTGCAGCGCTGCGTGGTGTGCCGGTGGCTGAGTATCCAGCGACCGAGGTGAAGAACACGGTGGTGGGTACCGGCAGGGCAGGGAAGGAGCAGGTCGCCTTCATGGTGCAGCGGCACCTCTGCCTGAGCGAACCACCGAGCCCGGCGGACGCCGCGGATGGCGTGGCGCTGGCGCTTTGCCATCTCTTCAGCACCCGGGTGGCGGAACGGCGGCCAGAACGCGGAGGCGCGGGCGTAGGAAGGAAGCACGTTGATTAGTCGAATACGCGGTATTCTCGTTCACAAGGAGATCGACCGGGCGGAGGTCGCGACTCGAAGCGGTGTGACCTACGAGTTGCTGATCCCGGGTTCGGTCTTCGCGGCGCTGCCCGGCGTCGGTGATGAGGTGGAGCTCTGCGCGGCACTGGTGGCTCGCGAGGACAGCATCGAGCTCTTCGGCTTTCAGGACGAGCTGGAGCGACAGCTTTTCCTCAGACTCCGATCGGCATCCGGGGTCGGTCCGCGCCTCGCGCTCACGCTGCTCAGCGCCATGAGCGCGGGCCAGCTCGTCGAGGCGATTCGGGGCAGGGATCTCGGGCGCCTGCAGATGGTGAGCGGTGTGGGCAGAAAGAAGGCGGAGCGGATCGCTGTCGAGCTCGCTGACAAGCTCGAGGACATGGTTGCGGCGGCGACTGCGGTCGAGCCCGAGAGTGCACTGGTGGAATCCGCCGTGGCGGCGCTGGTCGCGTTGGGCTACTCGCGTGGCGAGGCCGAGGGCGCGGTCCGCAATGTACTCAGGAATCGTGATGGCGCCGAGCAGGGTTTGGAGAGCGTGGTGAGGGAGGCGCTGGCGGCATTGTCATGACTACGGAGATCACGACGCCGAAACCGCTCGAAGGAGAGCGGTTGAGCGAGGCTGCCCTGCGGCCACACCGCATGGCGGAGTTCGTGGGGCAGGAGCGGGTCAAGGAGAGCCTGTCCATCTACATCCAGGCGGCGCTCAAGCGGAAGGAGCCCCTCGACCACACGCTGTTCTATGGACCGCCAGGGCTCGGCAAGACGACGTTGGCCCTGTTGGTCGCCAACGAGCTGGGCGTGGACATCAAGACGACCTCGGGCCCGGCGCTGGAGAAGCCTGGCGATCTCGTCTCTTCGCTGACCAACCTGAAGGAGGGCGACGTCCTGTTCATCGATGAGATCCACCGGCTGCGTCCCGTGATCGAGGAGTTCCTCTACCCGGCCATGGAGGACTATCGTATTGAGATCCGTCTCGGCGAGGGACCGAGGGCGCAAACCGTCACGATGAGGCTCGAGCGGTTCACGCTCATCGGGGCGACGACGCGTTTCGGGCTGCTCACACCGCCGATGCGTGCGCGCTTCGGCGTGGTTGAGCGCCTGGGCTACTACCCCACGACTGATCTCGAGCAGATCGTGACACGGTCGGCGGGGATACTCGGCGTGCCGATCGATGAGGCCGGTGGTGAGGAGATCGCGCGGCGCTCTCGGGGCACGCCGCGGATCGCCAACCGGTTGCTTCGTCGGGTTCGCGACTATGCCGAGGTCAAGGGGGATGGCCGGATCACACGCTCGCTGGCGGAGGCTGCGCTGCAGATGCTGAACGTAGACGAGTATGGTCTGGAGCAGATGGATGCGCGTATGCTCCGGCTGATCATTGAGGACTTCAATGGAGGCCCAGTAGGCCTGTCGAGCCTCGCTGTGGCGCTGGGCGAGGAGCCGGACACGCTCGAGGAGGTCTACGAGCCTTACTTGATTCAGAACGGGCTGCTGCAGAGGACGGCGCGGGGAAGGATGGCGACGGCCAAGGCATATCGGCGCTTCGGCTACGAGTTGCCCCCGGGGAGCGGCAGCGAGCAGGGCCAGCTGTTCCGGGATGGCTGAAGGCGCCTCGCTGCAGGATGCTCACCCGACGCCGCCAGGCGAGGGGGAAGCGGGAGCCGGCTGGCGAACGGAGGACTTCGACTACCCGCTCGATGAGCGGCTGATCGCCCAACGTCCTCTGCCGGCCCGGGATGCGAGCCGCATGCTGCTGGTCCGGCGGTCTGATGCGACGCTCGAGGACCGTGGCTTCCGAGATCTGATCTCGCTCTTCTCACCAGGTGACGTTCTGGTACTCAACGACACGCGAGTGTTTCCCGCGCGCCTGTTGGGGCGCAAACCGACGGGCGCGGCGGCCGAGGTGCTCCTGATCGAGCCGATCGACCCGGCTGGGCTGCGCTGGCGCGCGCTCGTGCGACCGGGGGGCAAGCTGAAACCGGGCCGGATCGTCAGGGCCGGGGAGGAGCTGGACGTCGCCATCGAGGGTCGCGGAGCTGGGGGTGAGCGGTTCGTTCGGTTGATCACAGCGTTGCCGGTGACGGAGGCCTTGACCCGCTATGGGCATGTGCCGTTGCCGCCCTACATTCGCCGAGCGGATGACGAGAGCGACTGGGCCCGTTATCAGACGGTCTATGCTCGCGAGAGCGGTAGCGTCGCCGCGCCGACGGCGGGTCTGCACTTCAGTGAGCGCTCGTTGGCAGCCATCGAGCGGCAGGGTGTCGAGATCACCTCGGTCACACTGCACGTCGGTCCAGGCAGCTTCCGTCCGGTCAGTGCGAGCGATCCTGCCGAGCACCGCCTCGCTGGCGAGTGGTACCGGGTGATGGTGTCGGCAGCCGCGACGATCAACCGTGCCCGTGAGCGTGGTGGCAGAGTATGGGCCGTTGGCACAACGACGGTGCGTGTCCTGGAAACCGTCGCTGCCGGCGATGGTCTGATCGGGCCCGGTGAAGGAACGACCGACCTCTTCATACGTCCCGGCTTCCGTTTCCGGGCGGTGGACCGCCTGATCACCAACTTCCACCTGCCGCGCTCTACGTTGCTCATGCTGGTGGCGGCCTTCGCCGGGTACGAGCTGACCATGCGCGCGTACCGGCATGCGCAGCAGCAGGGTTACCGATTCTACTCCTACGGCGATGCCATGGCGGTGATATGAGCGAGCGGGCGAGCGCCGGACCGCAGAGTGGCGGCAGCGTGCGCCAGCCGGTGAGTGGGTTCGACTTGGAGGCCCGTGACGGCACGGCGCGGGCGGGCACCTGGGAGCTTGCGCACGGCGCTGTGCGGACGCCCGCCTTCATGCCGGTGGGCACACAGGGCACGGTGAAGGCGGTGTCGCCGGAGGAACTGGAGGCGCTGGGCGCGGAGATCGTGCTGACGAACGCCTACCACCTGTATCTGCGTCCTGGTCA
>CANPVY010000035.1 GCA_947581845.1 uncultured bacterium
CTTCAGTCAGGCTCAACGCCTCGACCAGCGCCGCTGGCGGCCCCACACTGATATTCTCGACACCAGCCTGCTGCATACGCTGCCGGAACGCCTCCAATGCCCCCTCGCCTGCCGGCTCGGTGACCACGAGTGAGAGGAACGACGTCCATTCCCGGATATCGGCCTCGGGACGCGCCTCGATGTCACCGATCTCGTGCGACTCCAACAGCTTGCGCACGAAGACGAAGCTGGCGTAGTTGCCCAGATCGAGTCGGACACGCACGTCGTTGAAGAACACGAAATCCCCCGCCAGCCGCAGCTGCAGATGCCCCTCACGATTCAGGACCAGCCGCGCATTGGCCTCCACCTCGGCCAGCGCCCTCTGCACGACCTGGTTCTCCAGAGGATAGAGCCGCAGCGAGCGCATCGTCGCGTAGAGCGCCGCCAGGAACTTGCGGCCCTCACTGCTGAGCAGCGCGCTCGTATCCTTGATCAGCGCCGCGTCACTTGCCCTCATCCGCTTCTCCTGTGGTCTGCTCCGGCTTCTTCTCCTCATCGGGTGGCGGCTCGCGCCGCGCCGCGTGGACGGCGCTGAGGACCAGCGGATCGCGATCGTGCTCTGCCACGTTCAGAGCCTGCTCCGCCTCCAGCCCGCCCAACACACCCAGAGCCCGCGCCGCGCAGGCGCGCACCTTGCTGGGATAGCGCAACCAAAGGACGCGCCGCCCGTTCAGCATGCGGCTGAGCAGCAGCGTCCCTTCCCTGCCCGCGGCCCGGGCGAACGCCTCGAAGAACGCCAGCTGCTCGGTCGGATCGCGGCGCCACAAGTCCTTGCCCGTGATGTACGCCTCCAACCGCTCGGCTGCCGGGCTGTACCTCATCGCAGCCAGGCCCTTCGCTGCCGCCACTCGCACGTCGCGGCTATCGTCCGTGAGCGCTTCAACCAACGGCCCGCCGGCCATCGAGGTGTGCAGTGCGACCAAGGACTCGACGGCCGCAAGTCGCACTTCGGACTCGTTCCGGTCCAGCAAACCGGCGATCGCCTCCGCCGCACCGGACAGCTTCAGCCGCCCGGCGATCCTCGACGCCTCCGCCGCTACTCGCGGGTCCTCCGACCTGATCAAGCTCGACATCAGCTGCGGCTTCAGTGCGGCCAGCCGGTCCATCGTTGCCAGCAGCTGCTCACGGGCCTGCTTGCGGGCCACCAACGGGATCGCCTTGATCAGCGTGACGATCGCCTCCGGCTTCAGCGCACTGAGCAACGTAGCCAGCGCCTCGCTGTCCGGATCGATCGTACCATCCTCCATGATCCGAACCAGCTGCTCGAGCACGATGGGCTCGCTCAGCTCGCCGATGATCTCGTCCACCTCCTCAACGATCTCGGGCGTCCCCTTGCGCTCCGCAATGACCTTAAGCTCAGCCACTATGTACGACGCCTGGCTGAAACCGCCCTCCGCCAGCACACGCGGGAGCATCTGCCGCAGTACATCCACGATTTCGCCACGCCGCTCCGCATCGCCCAGCTCATACTGATCGAGCACTGCCACCGTCACGTCCTTCTTGACCGGACGGTCCATCTCATACCGCAGCTCCTGCTGCAGGTGCGCGACATCCGTCTCATCCAGGAAGTACAGGGACGGCTCGAAGTCCTCACGCAGCGTGGGCGTCTGCAGCTCTGGGGCAAGTTCCAATTCCGGCAGCGCCGGGAGCTCCGTTCCCGCATCGTGGGACATGTCGGGGGTCGGCACCGGCGGCTCATCGCCGAGCACATCAACGTACTCGTAGCGGATGAATGTGAAGTCAGCATTCCACATCAGCGTGAGCAAGTCGTCCTCGTCTTCCTTCAACGTCCTGGAAAGCCGCAGAACGTCGATGAAATGGCGTAGCTCATCCTCCTCGACGCCGGGCAGGAACTCGATCCGCCGGATACCGTCGCGATAAAGCTGGAAGGCAATGTTCTCCCCGCCGGTTAGTTTCTCCTTGTAGACCGGCTTGTCGAGCCAGCGGAGCTCGCTCTCGTGGATCGTGAAACTGAGGCTGGGAACGCGGTCGAAGATACTACTGAGTCGGCCCTTGAGGTCCTCGACGAACTGGTGGAGGAGAGGGTTGCCCTGCACATACAACTGCGCCGCTCGGCTCGTCTTGACGAACGCGATGAAGAATTCTGCGATCTCGGCGTCGAGATCGCTCCCCTCACTGTCGACCGCGGAATCCAGATCGAATTCGAAATCGGGCAGACCACTGAGGACTTCTTCGTCCATCACCACTTCCCTCTTGGCCGCACGCGGCACCTGATTCGAAGAGGCGCCGCTGCCGCCGCATTTCGATACTCCCACCGCCCTAAGATACCGGAACCCGCTCCCCGTTCCAGCGCCCCGCCTGCCAGCGCAGGGCCTCGGGCCGGTGTCCCCCTCGGCACAGGAATCATACCCGTCAGCCGGCCTAAAGTGCTGCTCGACCTGCCAATGAGGCCCATCAGGCTCGCAGTGACAACCCGAGACCGCAGAGCCCGTCTCCCGGGCAGGCGAGGATCACGGTCCGATAGACGGCTCGCGACTGACAAGATTGGCCGACGCTCCTCCGGTCGGCTGACAGCCTGGGATTTGCGAACCGGGCAGGGGTGGGGGTCCGGACATCAACCAGTAATATAGTCTAATTACCCCCCGTCCGTCACGTAAGCCCACCCGAGCGCGGCGGATGGCCGTCGCGCGGCAGCGCCCCTAGCCTCCCGGGCCTGCGACTGCTCGCTCGCAGCTCGGCGCGCCGCCGGGGGTTGCGCTTCGGTGCACCTTCGGGTTATTCTACATTCGGCTCTTATTCGGGCGACGCCCCGACCGGGCGGTGCTCGACCGAGCGACAGCAAGGGAGGCGGCATGGCGCTCACCAAGCGGCAGCGAGAGATCCTCGACTTCATCGAGAGCTTCATTCAGAGCTCCGGCTACTCGCCGAGCTTCGAAGAGATCGCCGAGTTCTTCGGTTATCGCTCCCTGGCCACGGTGCACGAGCACCTCACGAACCTCGAACGGAAGGGCTACATCCGCAGGAGCTACAACGAGAGCCGCTCCGTGGAGCCGGTCGAGGTCGCTCGCGGCCGCGCCGCGGCCCTGGGCGTGCCGCTGCTCGGGCTTGTCGCCGCCGGTTCCCCGATCGAAGCGATCGAGGACACCGAGACGGTCGCCGTACCCGAGGACATGCTGACCGGTCGCGGGCCGCACTTCGTGCTGCGAGTGCGGGGCAATTCGATGATCGATGATCAAATTCGTGATGGCGACTGTGTCGTCGTGGAGGGCCGGGCGTCGGCGGAGAACGGCGAGATGGTCATCGCCCTGGTGAACGATGAGGCCGCCACGGTGAAACGCTTCTATCGTGAGAACGACGGGCGCATCCGTCTGCAACCGTCCAGCGAAACCCACCCACCCCAATACTACCGCGAGAACGAGGTTCAAGTGCGCGGTGTGGTGATCGGGGTAATCCGCAAATACTAGAGCTCCTCGGCGAGAACGCTCATGAGGCGTGGAAGTGGGGCGGCGGGGGATCCTCGCAGCGGACACTTGGAGCGCCCCGGCCCGTCCTCACTCGCGGCCCGACACAGCGCGACATGAAGCGAGAGCATTCCCCCGCCGCCCCCCCGACGTCTCCTCTCCTCAATGCGACCGCTGCCACTTGCTTGACATCCCGCCTTCGGCTCCGGTATGTTGCCGCGCGTGGCGCGATCAGGGCTCCACGCGGGTCACTGGCGAGTGAAGCTCGTCCTGCACTACGAGGGCCGGGATTTCTACGGCTGGCAAATCCAGCGAAACCGGCGCACCGTGCAGGGTGAGCTTTCGGCGTTACTGGGCCGCCTGTGCGGGCCCTCTTCTGGCAAGCTCACCGTGGCCGGCCGCACCGATCGCGGTGTCCACGCCACCGGCCAGGTCGCCAGTAGCTTGATCCCGGACCGTTTTGAGCCCGCTGAGCTACAGCGGGGCCTGAAC
>CANPVY010000036.1 GCA_947581845.1 uncultured bacterium
CTGCGGGATTGTCTGCTTGGTAGGGGAGCGTTGCGTGGGCGGTGAAGCGGGGAGCGGGAGCCTCCGTGGAGCCTACGCAAGTGAGAATCCCGGAATGAGTAGCGAGAAACGGGGTGAGAATCCCCGTCGCCGAAAGCCTAAGGTTTCCTGAGCCATGTCGATCAGCTCAGGGTTAGCCGGTCCCTAAGGCGAGGCCGAAAGGCGTAGTCGATGGGTAGCGGGCGAATATTCCTGCGCCACACGTCTGGTGACTGAGCACGAGGGGGGACGCCGGAGCGAAGGGCCCGTCGGGTGATGGATGTCCCGATGTAAGGGTGTAGGCGTTCCGGGTGAGGCAAATCCCACCTGGGCAGCTGAGACCCGATGCCGAAGAGGCTTCGTGCCTCGCAAAGGGGTCTGGAGCCTACGGCCGAGAAAAGCCTCGCGTGCGAGCCAGGCGAGTGACCGTACCGCAAACCGACACAGGTAGGCGAGGCGAGGAGCCTCAGGCGCTCGAGTGAGCCTCGGTCAAGGAACTCGGCAAAATGTCCCCGTAACTTCGGGAGAAGGGGAGCCTGTGGTAGGTGAGCCTCCTCGCGGGGCGAGCCCAAGCAGGCCGCAGAGAATCGACCCAAGCGACTGTTTATTAAAAACACAGGTGCCTGCTAAGTCGGATAAGACGACGTATAGGCACTGACGCCTGCCCGGTGCCGGAAGGTTAAGCGGAGGGGTCAGCTTCGGCGAAGCTCCAAGGCGAAGCCCCGGTAAACGGCGGCCGTAACTATAACGGTCCTAAGGTAGCGAAATTCCTTGTCGGGTAAGTTCCGACCTGCACGAATGGCGTAACGACTTGGGTGCTGTCTCGACCGAGAGCTCGGCGAAATTGGAGTATCGGTGAGGATACCGATTACCCGCGGCAGGACAAAAAGACCCCGTGCACCTTTACTGCAGCCTGGTATTGGGTCTTGGCACTGCCTGTGTAGGATAGGTGGGAGGCTGTGAACCGATCTCGTTAGGGGTCGGGGAGCCACTGGTGAAATACCACCCTGGTGATGTTGGGGCTCTAACCCGTACCTGTGAATCCAGGGCGGGGACGGTGCCAGGTGGGCAGTTTGACTGGGGCGGTCGCCTCCCAAACAGTAACGGAGGCGCGCAAAGGTCCCCTCAGCGCGGTCGGTAATCGCGCGACGAGTGCAAAGGCAAAAGGGGGCTTGACTGCGAGAGGGACACCTCGAGCAGGTGGGAAACCAGGCCTTAGTGATCCGGCGGTCCCGCAAGGAAGGGCCGTCGCTCAACGGATAAAAGGTACGCCGGGGATAACAGGCTTATCGCCCCCGAGCGTTCACAGCGACGGGGCGGTTTGGCACCTCGATGTCGGCTTATCGCATCCTGGGGCTGGAGAAGGTCCCAAGGGTCGGGCTGTTCGCCCGTTAAAGCGGTACATGAGCTGGGTTTAGAACGTCGTGAGACAGTTCGGTCTGTATCCGCCGTGGGTGTTGGAGACTTGCGGGGCGCTCTCCCTAGTACGAGAGGACCGGGAGGGACAGGCCTCTGGTGTACCTGTTGTCCTGCCTAGGGCAGCGCAGGGTAGCCATGCCGGGACGGGATAACCGCTGAAAGCATCTAAGTGGGAAGCCCACCCCAAGACGAGGTCTCCCAGAGTGTTAAGCTCTCTGAAGGTCCCCAGGAGACGACTGGGTAGATAGGCGGCAGGTGTAAGCGGAGCGATCCGTTGAGCCGAGCCGTACTAATCGACCGTGCGGCTCAAGACCCTTCTTAAAGATGCAGCAAACACTGCACCGGCTACAGCGTGGGCCACGCTCCACGCCGCTCACCCGACTCGAATTCCGGCATCACCAACAGTGTCCGGTGGCCATAGCGAGGGGGAAACACCCGATCCCATCCCGAACTCGGCAGTTAAGCCCCTCAGCGCCGATGGTACTGCGGGCGCGAGCTCGTGGGAGAGTAGGTCGCCGCCGGCCGCTAGACGGGACGACGCGCGCCTTTCGGGGGGCGCGTCCTTTTTTGCGCGGCTGGGGCGCTCGCCTGGCTGCCCAACCTGGGGAGTTCTTAAACGCTGGCAGTGGACAGAAAACGCTATTAGACTTCAGATAACAGACAGGCGGAGGTTCGGTATGCTGGATGATGCGCTGCTCGAGGTCCTGGTCTGTCCGAAGTGCCGCGGCGAGCTTGAGTATCGGCCCGAGGAGTCGGCCCTCTTGTGCCACGCCTGCCGGCTGCGGTACAATATTGAGGACGATATACCGGTAATGTTGATCGATGAGGCGGAGCCTTTCTAATCCGGCTGTCCTGGCCATCCTGTTGGGCCTGGTCGGCAGACCGGTGGTCGCCGGGGCGCAGGAGGATTTCTTGCCGCACGGGCCGATGCGGTCTGGCGACGGCACGGCATCGGAGGGTGCAGAGTTCCTGCTTCTGCCCGTAGGCGCCAAGTCGGTTGGCATGGGTGGGGCCGTGGCCGGGCTGCGAGGTGACGGCGAGCTGGTGCTGTGGAACCCAGCGGGAGTGGCGCACCTGGACAAGCGTCGCTTACTGGTCAATCACAGCGAGGGGGCTTTCGATACGCGCAGCCAGGTGCTGGCGCTGCTCTGGCCGACGAAGTCGTTCGGCACTCTTGGAGTCACCTACTACTTGGTCGACTACGGGGAGCTGACGAGCACCGACCCGTACGGTTCCGAGCAGGGCACGATCAACTTCCGCAACCAGGAATTCCTGCTCAGCTTTGCCACGCATGTGTTTGGGCCTCTGGAGGCGGGGATCAACTACAAGCTGATCCAGCTGATCTTCCGTTGTGATGGTTTGTGTGCCGACCAGCAGTCGTTCACCCGCACGACTCATGCGGTAGACCTGGGGCTGATCTACGATCGCGTGGCCGGCTTGCCACTGTCGGTGGGTGGTTCGGTCCGGCACTTGGGATTCGCCTTGCAGGGTGCGGACGAGGATGATCAGCTACCCACGCGTGTGCGTGTCGGGGTCGCCTACGATGCGCTGTCGGCCCTACTTAGCGATTCGACCTTCGCGCTGGCGATCGCGCTTGACCTCGAGGATCAGTGGCGTGACCTGGGCGCGCCAGACTTAATGGTGGGTTCGGAGTTGGGTGTGGCGGAGCGGTTCTTCCTGCGAGCCGGTTACGCCTTTCTGGACGCAGGCTTGGGTGGGCCATCTCTGGGGCTCGGGCTCACGTACGACTGGTTCTACGTCGACCTCAGCCGTGGCTTCGATGATATCAGTGCAGCGACGGGAGAGGAGGCCATGCAGGTGAGCTTCGGCGTGATGTTCTAGAGGTTCGGCAGGACCGGAGTCTCGCAAGCAGCCTTCCTCAGGAAGGCGTTTTTTATGCTCGACAAGCATGCGGTTCTCGGCTATCTGCGCGAACGCGCTGAGCGCCCCGTGCGGCTCAAGGAGTTGGCGCAGGCGCTGGGGGCGGAGGCTGAGGAATACCGGCAGCTCAAGCGTCTGCTCCGTGAACTTGAAGAGAGGGGCGAGATCTACCGTGTACGCGGCAGACGCTATGCGCTGCCCTCTCGCATCAATCTGATCGTCGGCCGCCTTCAGGTTACACATGCAGGTGCCGGCTTCGTCATTCCCGA
Organism: uncultured bacterium; assembly: GCA_947581845.1. Classification (GTDB taxonomy): domain Bacteria; phylum Gemmatimonadota; class Gemmatimonadetes; order Palauibacterales; family KS3-K002. The sequence continues at coordinate 3,588 of CANPVY010000036.1, forward strand.
CATGGGAGACGGGGACGTCTTCATTCCAGCCTCTCAACTGGGCAACGCGTACGACGGCGATCGTGTGGTGGCGCGAATCGAGCGCCAGCGGCGTGGTAGGAATCGTGAGGGGACGGTGGTTAGAGTCCTGGAGCGTGCGCGCCACCAGGTTGTCGGCGTGTTTCAGCGATCCGGGCGTTACGGGTTGCTGGTTCCGAGCCACGGCACTCTGCACCGAGACGTGTTCGTGCCTGGGGGCAGCGAGCGGGGCGCCGCGGACGGCGAGCTGGTGGTGGCGCGCATCGTCGACTGGGGTAGCGAGCATCACGACCCCATCGGCGAAGTCGTGGAAGTCCTGGGTCGGCCGGGTGAGCCTGGCGTCGACGTCCTGGCCATCATTCACAACCATGAGCTTCCGACAGAGTTCCCATCCGACGTCACCAGCGAAGCCGATGCCTTGGCCCACGCGGCCTCGATCGAGACGACTGTGGCCGGGCGGCTGGACCTCCGCGAGTTGCTGAGTTTCAGCATCGACCCGGTTGACGCCAAGGATCATGACGATGCCATCTCGATTGAGCAGCTAGCGCACGGGCGCTGGCGGGTGGGTGTTCATATCGCCGACGTCTCCCACTTCGTGCAGGACGGTTCGGCTATCGACCGGGAGGCGTTTCAGCGGGGCACCAGCGTGTATCTCGTGGACCGTGTGCTGCCGATGCTGCCTGACGTGCTCTCAGGCGAGCTCTGCTCGCTGAAGGCGGGCCAGGATCGGCTGACACTGTCGGCGATTCTGGAGCTGGACGCCTCGGGCGCAACCGGGCCGCTGCAACTTGCCAGCAGTGTGATTCGTAGCCGCTATGCGTTGAGCTATGAATCGGCGCAGCAGATCATAGATGGGACGCGATCGGCCGAGCGGGACTTGTGTGCGGCGCTGAAGAGCTTGCGAGACTTGGCGAAACAACTGCGCAGGCGGCGTCGAGCGCGAGGCGGTCTCGATTTCGATCTGCCGGAGGTGCGTGTCATCGTGAACGCGGCGGGTGAGCCGACCCACGTGCAGCAGTTGCTGCGGCTGGACACACATCAACTGATCGAAGAATTCATGATAGCCGTGAACGAGGCGGTTGCCCGGCAGGCCGCGCGAGAGGAACTTCCCTTCATCTATCGAGTGCACGAGGCGCCTGACCCCGACCGACTCGAGCGGTTGCGCGAGTTCCTCAGCGGCCTTGGCCTCGATCTGCCGAAGAACGCGCACAACTCGCCGCGTGCGCTGCAGCGACTGCTGGGCGCCGTGGAAGGGCAGCCGGAGGAGGCCGTAGTCTCCAGGCTCGTGTTGCGCAGCATGAAGCAAGCTCGCTACAGCGCTGCCCGTAGCGGGCACTTCGGTCTGGCATCGCAGGCGTACACCCATTTCACGTCACCGATACGGCGCTATCCCGATTTAGTAGTCCACCGGATTGTTCGGGCGGCGTTCTTCGAACAGCGTCCGGTTCCAGAAGCGCTGCGCGAGCAGTTGCACGCAGCGGCCGCTCGTGCCTCGTTGCGCGAGCGCGAGGCGATGGAGGCCGAGCGGGACTCGGTGGAGCTCAAGAAACTGGAATTCATGGAGCGCCAGTTGGGCGACGAATTCAGCGGCACTGTCAGCGGAGTGGCATCCTACGGACTGTTCGTTCTACTGGATAACGTGCTGGCAGAGGGGCTGGTCCACGTAAGCGAGCTGGAAGACGACTACTACCACTACCTGGAGGATGAGCACGCGCTGGTGGGGGAGGCCCGCCGCCGCCGGATACGCCTCGGCGACCGGGTCAGCGTGCAGATCGTTGCCGTGGATCGGGAAGCACGTAAGCTGGATTTGAGGTTGATTGAGAGGGCGCAACTGTCAAATTGACGGCGTGATAGCCGTGGTATAAGATTAGCAGGTTTGTGGGAGGGTACCACCAAGCGACGGTGCGGATGCCACAACCACCGGTCATCGTATTCTACTCTTCTGCCAACTCCCAGCCGCCACAGGCCTTGTCAAACCATGTGGCGGCGGGGGAGTCGCGGCTTGTCAGAGCGTCGGCCGCTGGAGAGGTCGTGGCGCTGGTGAACCGTGGCCACCCGTCTCTGGTCGTGTTGGACGGAGACGGTGAGATCGCGGAGGTTTGCGATCTCATCCGGACGCTGAGGTCTGACCCTTTCAGCGCGATCGTCCCGGTGATCGTCTGGTCGAAGGAAGCCGGGAACGACGTCATCGACCGTATCCTCGAGGCGGGAGCCGACGATTTCCTTAAGCGCAGCATGGATGAGCGCGAGAAGTTGCTGCGGCTCAGCACAGTGGTGCGCCGTGCGGAGCGGGATGTGGGCGTCCATCCTACCACCCGTTTGCCAGGGACAGCGATGATCGAGCGCGACATCGCGGCGCGGCTCGCGGCCAGCGAGGACTTCGCCGTGTGCTACGCGGATATCGACAACTTCAAGGAGTTCAATGACCGATACGGGTACACGCACGGGGATCGCGTGATCCTGCTGGTCTCGAAGATACTGCGTGATGTGGTGAAGGCCTTCGCACCTAGCGGATTCATAGGGCATATAGGCGGCGATGACTTCATCTTCAATGTGGGGCTGGATATCTTTGAGGCGTGTTGTCGAGAGATCATCTCGATTTTTGACACTTTGATACCGTTCCAGTACTCAGAGGAGGATAGGAAAGCCGGCTTCTTCTGGGGCAAGGATCGCCGAGGCCAGTTGCACCGCATTCCGTTGATGACCTTGTCGATCGGGGTCGTCACCAATCGGCAGCGGAACTTCACACACACCGCACAGGTGGGTGAGCTGGCGACCGAGATGAAGGCCTATGCGAAAACGAAGCAAGGCTCCATCTTCGTGGTCGATCGGCGGCACGGGCAACGCAACGCGCGACTCGAGAAGAGGCCCAGCGGAAGAACGC
>CANPVY010000037.1 GCA_947581845.1 uncultured bacterium
ATCGAGCGCGCCAGGGCCGGAGATCAGGCCGCCTTCGGGGAACTCGTGCGCCTGCACCGCGATGCCGTCTACCGGTTCGCCGCTCGCTGGCTCGGCGATTCCGATATGGCGCTTGACGTCGCGCAGGACGTATTCGCACGGGCCTTCGCCGGCCTGAAGCACTACCGGGGCGAAGGCCGCTTTCGCACCTGGCTCTTCTCCATCACGCTTAACACCGCCCGTTCCGTGGCGCGCCGCCGCAAGCGGCGCGGCGAGATCCGGCTCGATACGGGAGCCGATTTCCCCGATCTTCGTACACCGCCGGATGCCAAGGCGGCGCGCGCTGAAGCTTTCGCGCGGGCTGCGGCGGAACTCGCTGGGCTTCCAGAGAAGCAACGGGGCGCTGTGACTCTTCGCATCTACGAGGGGCTGAGCTTCCGGGAGATCGGGGAGATCCTGGGATGTTCCGAGGTCGCGGCCCGCGTGAACTACCACCACGGCATCCAGAAACTGCGTGAGGCACTCACATGACGAACAACGATGAGTGCGCTGAGATCGGTGACCTGCTACCTGAGTTCATGGCCGGGCGAGTATCGGCTGAGGATCACGATCGGATCCGTGAACATCTGGCCAGGTGCGCCGAGTGTCGCGAGCGCGCCAACGCGGTTAGCCTGCTCCAGCACACGCCGGTGCCGGTACCCGATCCGGACCGCTGGGAACACTTCGTCGAGGGAGTGGTTGATTCTGCCGAGCGTCGGCGGCGACTCATCACCCCGCTTCGCATCTGGACGGTCTTGGCCATCCTTGTCGCGCTCGCCGTTGCCATCTTGCTGTGGGCGTGACTCGCAGCTGGGCACCAGGAGACAGTGAGGCGGCTGCGCCCTGCACGCCGCTTGCCTGCGGCGCATCGTCGCGATATCTAGAGTATCCAGAACCGCGCTGGCGGGAGAGGCTGTCTCCCGTCTATCCTGTCACGCAGCTCGCGAGTAAGTTGCCGTAGGCGAGCAGACGGGGCAGGCCCCCAGGGCGGTGAGTGGTCGACGGTGCACCCCATGGCTGCGTCGCAGGCGTTCAGCAACACAGCAGAGACGACATGGGCAAAGAGACGGACACGAGAGCGCGGGCGGACATCGAGATGCGATTGCAGGCGATCGCCGCGCTGGTGGCTCGTGAGCTGCCGCCGCATCCGCCGCTGGAGAAGACGCGGGAGGATCAGCATCGTCACCTGTTGGAGGAGGCTCAGCAGCTGTACGAGAACGAACTGGCCTGGGAGGAGGAGACGGGGGAAGAATCGACCGGCGAGGGCGCCGTGGTGGCTCTTGTGTTCCCAGGCACCCTGGCGCTGGTGGACGCGCTCGTGACCTCGCATACGACCAACGAGCAAGGCGAAGGGGCGCCGCACCGCGACGTCGTGGCCTCGTTCCTGGGCTGGCTGTCGGCGCGTTTGCTCAATCTGCGCTCCGGCGGTATTCGCGGCAGCGCGACGGATAGGGCGAAAGAGACTGATCTGACGGATCGACTGATAGATCTGATACTGCACCGCTATTGCGGTCTGAGCCTGGCCGAGATCGAGCGCGTGGAAGCCACACGCCACTAGGCCCTGCCGCCACGTCCGGCCTTCACGCTTCTGACAAGATCTAGGCGATGAACATCATAGTCTGCATCAAGCGTGTGCCCGATTCAGAGAGCCGCATCGTTGTGGGAGGCGACGGTCGCTCCATCGATAGTCAGGGGATCAAGTTCGTCCTCAACCCTTATGACGAATATGCCGTCGAGGAGGCGCTGCGCCTGAAGGAGGCTGCGGGCGCCGGGAGCGTCACAGTGATGACGCTTGGGGGTGAGGAATCGAAGGAGACGTTGCGGACGGCTCTGGCCATGGGCGCGGATCAGGCTGTGCTGCTCAAGGGTCAGCCGTCGGACGACGGGTTCGGCACGGCGGAGAAGCTGGCCGCAGCGATCAAGGTGGGCGAGTACGACCTGGTCCTTTTCGGTAAGCAGGCGATCGACGATGACAATCTTCAGGTCCCCGCGATGGTCGCCGAGCTGCTCGGCCTGCCCTGTGCCACCGTGGTGGTCGAGCTGAAGGTCGAGGCGAATAAGGTGACCGCGGAGCGTGAGGTCGAGGGGGGCCACGAGACCGTCGAGTTCGAGCTGCCCGGCGTAATCGCCGCCCAGAAGGACTTGAACCAGCCGCGCTACCCAAGCCTCAAGGGTATCATGGCGGCGAAGAAGAAACCGCTGGAAGAGGTGGACGTGGGCGATGCGGAGGCGCGGCTGGAGGTCATCGAGCTCATGAAGCTGCCGGAGCGCGCCGCCGGCGAGGTCGTCGGCGAGGGGCCCGACGCGGTGCCCGAGCTGGTGCGCAAGCTCCGCGAAGAAGCCAAGGTACTCTGACGACTATGAACGTCCTTGCATTTGCAGAGCAGAGGGCCGGCACGCTCCGCCAGGTGGCGCTGGAGACAGTGACGGCCGGGCGCGCGCTGGCCGACGGACTGGGGATCGAGTTGCTGGCCGTTTTGCTTGGACCACCGAGGCTGGCTGATGAGGCCGAGCGGCTCGGCCGCTACGGTGCGGACCGAGTCCTGCTGGGCACGGCGGACACGTTGGGCGAGTATGCGCCCGAGGCTTACACCGAGCTGCTGGCACGCGCGGTCCAGGAGCACGCTGCGAAGGCGCTCATCCTTCCTGCCAGCGCTCAGGGGAAGGATCTGGCGCCGCGGGTGGCGGCACGGCTCGAGGCGGGGCTGGCCAGTGATGTGACGGAGCTGGCGGTCGAGGATGGCCGCGTGGTCGCCGTTCGCCCCGTCTACGGCGGCAAGCTGTTGGCAAGGGTCGGGTTCAAGATGGATCCGGCCCTGCTAACTGTCCGCGCCCGTGCCTACACGGCGGCGGAGAACCCTCGTCCAGGCGAGGTCGAGGGGATGACGCCGGAGGTCGATCCCGAGAAGCTGCGCACGAGGGTACGTTTGGCGGCCGCTGAGAAGAGGGAGCGGCCCGACGTCGCCGAGGCCGAGATCATCGTTGCAGGCGGGCGCGGTATGCAGGGCCCGGAGAACTGGAAGCTGCTCGAAGAACTTGCCGATGCCCTGGGCCCGGGCGCCGCGCTGGGCGCCAGCCGCGCGGTCGTGGACGCCGGTTGGCGGCCGCATGCGGAGCAGGTGGGGCAGACCGGGAAGGTCGTAGCACCACCGCTCTACTTCGCGATCGGCATCAGCGGTGCAATCCAGCACCTCGCGGGGATGCGGACGGCCAGATGCATCGTTGCGGTGAACAAGGATGCGGAGGCGCCGATCCTCAAGGTCGCAGACTACGGTATTGTCGGCGACCTGTTCGAGGTCGTACCGCGCCTTGCGGAAGAGATTCGCAAACTCCGCTCCGAGGGTTAACGCATGAACGCACGAGCCGATAAGATCGCCTGGCCCGCAGCGTTCCTTGTCGCCGCGTCGGTCTTCGCTGCGCCGGCCAGCGCACAGTTCGAGGAGCCCGACACGATTCCCCGCTTCGCCGTTGGGCCGTTCGTCGAAGCCAATTTCCGAGGCAAGCGGGCCGAGCGCGAGGTCCCAGGGGAGCCAGCGGCAGGTACTAGCAAGGTATCGTTCGGCAACGGGCCGGCGTATGGTGTGCGCGGGGAGTGCCGCATAAGCGGAACGGTGACGTTTGCAGCGACGGCAAGCTACGCGCGCATGGAC
>CANPVY010000038.1 GCA_947581845.1 uncultured bacterium
CCGGCAGGAAGGACACCAGAGGTAGCGGTCGAGATCGCTCGCCGGGTGAACGGCCCGGCAACTTCTGCAGTGGGTTTCGTCGGCTCCGAATCGCATATCACGCCAACCCCTTCAGAATCCATCCCCTCAGGCCGTGCACGGATTACGGACTCACCTGGAAGGCGAACGCCTGGGCCGCTGCAGCCAACGCCCCGGGCGAGGCCGGCGGCTGATCATTGCCACGTACCAGCCCGCTCCAGAGCACGGTGCCTGCCCGGGTGTCCAGCAGGAAAGTCCGAATCGCCAGGCGGCCACCCGTTCCATCCTCCTCCGGCACGTAGACCAGCTCGAGCGGCCAGACCGCATAGCGCGAGTCAAAGAGGGCGGCCAGCAAACGGATCTCTCCGTACAGCGGGTCGCGAATCTGCCTCAACTTGTCCGCCTTCTGCCGCAACTCGTCGGCAGAGAACGCGTACGGATTGACCCTGATCGATGGGCGCCGCCTGAGCGCCTCGATCTGTTGATCTGGCGTGACCCACATGGCTCGCCCGCCCCGCTCGCCGAGAGCGAAGGCGATCTCCAGGTCGGCCTGCCGGGCCGCGGCCTCTGCGTTGGCCGCACGAGCGACCCAGCCGCCCGGCACGGGGCGGACGTACTGGACCGGCAGCACCAGCACCATCTGCCCACTCAGAACCCCGAAGCCGGGTACGGGCATCGGCGCGTCGCCACTCCCTCGGCAGGCGGCCACAGCAATCAGAGCTGCGCACAGAGCCAGCGCGACCCCACCCTCTCCAAGGCGGCCCTGCTTCACGATTCCACCTCCTCACGCACCCAGCCAGCCGGCGATCACGCTAGTAGACCGGCATCCACACGTATGACCTGACCCGTAATCTGTCGCGCCATCTCCGAGCACAAAAAGAGCACGACATGAGCGACATCAGCTGTCTCCGGCAGGCGCCTCAGTGCGGCCCGCTCGATCGAGGCCGCGACGACATCCTCCGGCACGTCGGCCAACATCCCCGTGCGCACGTAACCGGGGGCGACTCCATTGACGTTGACGTTGGCGGGTCCCAACTCGGCAGCCGCCGAGCGCGTTAGCCCCAGCAGGCCTGCTTTCGAGGCGGCGTAGTTCGCGACACCGAAACTGCCAAGGAAGGCGTGGATTGACGCAATGTTGACGATCTTCCCGTACCGCTGCGATTTGAAGATCGGCGCCACCGCCCGGATCATATTGAACGCGCCCGTCAGGTTGATGTCCAGCACCTCGGTCCACTCCTCATCCGTCATCTTCCACAGCGGCGCCGAGCGGTGAACGCCCGCCGCGTTCACGAGGAAGTGGACACCGCCGAGTGTCTGGCGCACGTGCTCGATGAAACCGTTAACGGCCTGGGCATCTCTCACGTCGATGCGCTCCGCCACCACTTTCACTTCAAGCTGTTGCAGTTCGAGCTCGGTTTCAGCCGCCTGGTCCCCTATGGACCGACCGGGGAGGTCTATCCAGTTGAACGCGACATTGACACCGCAGTGAGCGAACTCGATCGCCGTTCGGCGACCGATTCCTGTCGCACCGCCGCTGATGACCGCCGTGCGGCCGCGCAGACGCCCGAAGTAGACGGCCGGCTGTGCCTGAGTCTCTTCGCCGACCTCCTCGAGCAGTGCCTGTACGGCACCGCTGGTTGCCGACGTGTCAGCTGTCTCGGGGCTGTCACCGCGATCTTCAGGATTCACCAAGTCGCCTGCCTCGCGATGGAAGGACTTCCCACGGCACCGTTCCTCCCGGGTACAGAATCGGCACCAAGCCGAGGCGCAGTCGCAAATCCATGATAGCGCCCGACCTGGCAGCGTAGCAACTGAGGCCGCCTCGCACTTCCGAGAACCCTCGACAACGCCCCGCCTGCCGGCTCACGGTTGCGAGGGCAGCAGCCGCACACCGGCCCGCAGCTCCTGATGCGAGACACGCCGGACCGCCGAGTAGCGGTACTCGAGAAACACCCAGATCGCACCCGTATGTGATAACCGCAACGACAGGCCTGCGAAGCCGCTCGCACCGACCCGGTAACCATCCAGTTCGGCGGCCTCGCGCGACTGCAGGAACTGCGCTCCGCCGTCACCTGACGCGTGTACGGAGTGCACCGCCGCGCCGAGCCCAAGGAATGGCCGCAGCGCGCCGGTTGCCAGTTCCCGCCATACGGCGATGCCGACGATGATGTCACGGAGCTCGAGCTGGGTGTCCTCGCGCTGTACGGTCCACCAGTCGAGCTCCACCCCTGCCAACAGGGCCCGGTGGAACACGTCGGCGAGGCCCACCCTGGCCCCGAAGGCGACGCCTGGCTCGGACTCGCTGGCCAGCACCACGCCGCCGTACATATCGATCGGCCCCAGCCGGAAGCCAAGTGTCTGCGCGCCAAGCCCCTCAGCCGCCAGGATGGCGATCGCCACGGCCCACGGGATGGGTGCGCCATGCTGGAGAAGGCTTCGTATTCGCACCCCGGCCACCAGGCTAGCGGAGATTCAAGAAGGCGTACGACGCGACGAAGATGATTCCGAGATACGAGAGCCCGACGACGGGGTCCTGCGAGATTACCATCAGCGAGCCCACGACCGCACCCAAGAAACCGCCGAGGTAGATGATCAACCTGAGCTCACGGCGCGTCACCGTCCAGATCATTCTCTCAAGCTCCTCGATCGGGTAGGCACGGATTCGGTGTTCCACCATCTCAGCGATAGGAAGATCCGAGACCAGCGCCGGTACCCGGGCTTGGAGGAACTCCCAGAGAGGGTCGAACAACAACCTCTCCGCCCGGTCCAGACCGTCGGGCGGAAGGTAGTCGCCAATCCGCCCGATCGGTACGGTCAGCAACCACTCGGTCTGCCGCACGAGGGTCGCCTCCAGCAACGCTCCTACCCGGTCACCGCGAGCGGTCTCCACAATCCAGTCGGCCAGCCGATCGCCAATCCGGCCGGCAGCTTCTCGGCCGAGATACTCCACCACGTTGGCCAGCCGCTTCCCTTCGGCAGCCCTCAGGAACCGCTCGGCACGACTCACTACAAACTCTTCCGTCGTCTCGTGCTGAGCGAAATCGACGAGCCGCTCCGTGAGCACCTCGCCGACGCGAGCCAGTTCCGCTTCAGCCATGTCCCCGAAGATCTCACGTACCGGTCGCTCCAGCATATCATCGATCGCTTCGTTGACCGCGGCAGCCGAACGATCCTGAATCAGTGGCTCGCGCAACAGCGCCGCTACCTCCTCAGCACCGCCCCGTTCCAGCGCCTGGACCGTCTGGCTCAGCGTTCTTTCCGTGATGATCAGGCGACCGACGATCTGCTGGAAGACCCCCTGCTCGCTGAGGTAGCTGTCGATGAAGTTGCGGAGAGCCCGGCGCACTCGTTCCTGGGCGGCCGGCGATTCGAGCACCTGGCCAAAGCGATCCAGAACCAGGGGCAGGTAATTCCGCACAATCGCCTCGCCGAAATTGATGGCTCCCGTCGGCACATAGCGGCCCAGCGGCTCCTCCGAGGTGACGAAATCCCGCAAGTTCCTGTCAAAAAACTCGCGAACGGCACTGCGAAAGCCCGGACCCTGAACGACGCCGCCGCCCAAGTCGCGCAGCATCACCACGAGCTGTCGGCGCGCCTCAGGCGTCAGGACCTGCTCCAAGGGTTCATCACCGAACTCACGATTGAGCCGATCAACGAACTCGCACACCCGCTTCTCAAAGGCCTCTCCGTGCAGGTACTCGCTCAGACCTTCCAGCAACCGCTGCCCGAAATCGGCAACCGTTCCCTTCACCTCGCCCAGTCGTTCCGCCGGAATCTCAGACCGCAGATCGCCAAGTTCGCGGTCAAGCAGACTCTCGACCGCCCCTCTCAGCGTGCGGTCAAACCGCTCACGAAACTCCGGTTGGCCCAGCGTTTCGACGATGTCTTCCGGGCGTAAGAGGTGGGTGCCGACCGTCTGCCCGATCCGGCGAGCGATGCGGTCGATCTCCTTCGGAATGGCCCCCTGTGGAAACAGCCTGAGGTGACCCAAGCGGAGAGGGCGATGCGGGTGGAACAGCATCCAGATCGCCACCGCGTTCGTCAGCAAACCGGCAGCGATGCCGATCCCGACGAATGCCAGCCAATCGATGGCTACGAATTCGGACACTCCCACCTCGCTCTCCGACTCCTTGCCATCCTCGCCCCTGTCGCAGATTCCTGCATACCGACCCGAACCACGTCCCTTGCGCCTGGCAATGGTCTCAGCTAGCCCCTCCGAGCCACGGCACTACTGTGATCGCCCAGCAGGGTCACGCCGCACAGCCCGTTGACCCGGGCGTGCTCGCCGATCAGGGAATCACTCAGCACGCTGTCCTCGATCACGGAGTTCGCGCCCACGATGCTGTCCCTCAGCCTGGATCGGATGACCCGGCAGCCACTGCCCAAGGTCACGTT